>NZ_JBJGZP010000023.1:0-60568 GCF_054050555.1 Blastococcus sp. SYSU D00695
CCCCGCCCCCGCGGGGGCCGGGGCCGGCGCCCCCCGCCCCGCGGGGGGGGGGGGCCGGGGGGGCGCGCGGCCCCCCCCCCCCCCCCCCCCCCCCCCCCCGGGGGGAACGGGGCGGCCGGGCCGGAGCCTGGCGTCCGCGGGCCCGCGGTGCGGGCTCCTCGGCGGAACGGACATGACGCTAGGTAAGCGGCACCGGGTGCCGCGATCCCCTGACCGGGTGACGGCCCCCGTCCGGGTGCGCGATGCGTCACCATTCCTGGCGCCACCCTGCCCGGCGACCGGTCCCTCGGATGAGGCCTCCGGTGCGGGATCGGCGGACCACGGTGCGGGGTCGCGACGGCGGAGCGCGCCACGTGCCTGGCCGAGCGGTCGTCCGGCTCCGCTGTCGGCGGTCGCCGGGGCCGGGCCGGCGGTAGCCTCGGCGCCGGGTCCGACACGGCCCGGGCCTCTAGCTCAACTGGCAGAGCAGCGGACTTTTAATCCGCGGGTTGTGGGTTCGATCCCCACGGGGCCCACACCGCGGGTGCCGTCGCGCCCGGTGCTCGACCACCGGGCCTCGCCGGAGCCGCGCCCAGCCGGGGTCGTCCGGACCGGATGACGACCGCGCGGCGGGAGGCGTTCACAAAGGACCTGCCGGTGCCGCGGTGGCCCGGTGGCGCGCGGCGACGACGCTCGCCGTGGCGTGACGGTGCCGGAGACGGTGGAGCTGGCCATGACCTCGACCGCGGACACCCGCGTCCAGCTGACGACGACCCCGACCGGTGGGACGGTCGTCCCCGCCCCCCGTGGGCCGACGGACGAACCCGGCCCGGTGCCCGGCTCGGAGGAGGAGCGACAGGCGGCGGCCGGGCCGCGCCACCCGGCGCACGGGGCGATCCGGCCCGTGGCGCACGACGCCGCCCGGCCCGACCCCCACCCCGAGCACGGGTCACGCGCCGGGTGGATCGCGCTGGCCTCCGCGACCGCGGCTGCGGCCTGGGTCGCCGGCTGGGTGGCCGGGGTGTCCTGGGCGTGGCGGACGATGACGCCCCACCTGCTCCGGCGGACCCATCCGCGCCCGGGGGCGCCCCTCGCCGGCACCGGGGCGGCGCGGCGGTCCTGAGCCCTGGTCCCCACGCCGGTCGCGGCGCGAGCGAGCGGTGAGGGGGAGGCGCGCACACCCCCCTGCCGGGTGTTCGGGTCAAGGAGAGCGGCTGGCGTTCCGTTAGGGAGGGAGCGGGCGTCGCGACGGCGGGGGGAGGGGACGAGCGGTGGGGTTGCTGGGCATCTCCACGAACCTCCCCGCGATCTCCGCGCACCGGGCCCTGGCGGTGGCGAACGGCTACCTGAGGACCTCGATCGAGCGGCTCTCGTCCGGCCTCCGGATCAACCGCGCCGCCGACGACGCGGCGGGCCTCGCCCTCTCCGAGGGGCTGCGCTCCGAGATCCGCGGGACGGCGCAGGCGGTGCGCAACGCGCAGGACGCGGTCAACGTCCTGCAGGTGGCCGACGGGGTGCTCGGCAGCACCGGCGCGATCCTGCAGCGCATGCGCGACCTCGCGGTCCAGGGCGCCAACAGCGGAGCCCTGGACGACGTCGCCTTCCAGGCGGTCCGGCGGGAGCTCACCCAGCTCCGGACCGAGCTGACGCGGATCGCGGGGACGGCGGCCGGCAGCGGTTCCCGGCTGCTGGACGGCACCTACCGCGGGGTGTTCCAGGTCGGCGCCTCCGTCGGCGACACCATCCGGGTCGACGTCACGTCCGCGTTCGACGCGCGCGGCCTGGGCGTCGGGGGCCTGGACCTCGGCCGGATCGGCGCCCCGGCGGTCGGCGTCACCCCGGCCCAGGGCCGGGCCGACGTCCTGCGCCCCGGGCAGCTCGTGTTCGTCGGCGCCACCGGCTCCGACGCCGCGCTGCAGGCGCTGACCGGCACCGTCCGGCTCTCCGGGGTCGATCTCGACCTGGGCGCGGTGATCGGGGCGGCCCTGGCGGTCACCCCCGGCGCCGGCCGCAGCCAGCTGGTCGCGGCGCTGAACGCCGCCGCCGCGGCCGCCGGCATCACGCACCAGCCGGACCCGTTCCTCGACGACGGCGACGACCTGATCCTGCGCGGCCCGGTGCCCAGCGCCTCGGCGTCCCCGGCCGACCTGGCCGACGCCAGCCCGGTGTCCACCGTCGTCCCGCCGCCGGCGGGGCTGGTCGCCGTGCCCGCCACGCTCTCGGACGGGCCGCGGGCCGGCCTGCTGACCTTCCCCGGGCGCACCAGGGCCGACATCACCGGCCTGGGCGGGACCATCACCGTCGGCGACAGGAGCCTGGACCTGGGGTCGATCGTCTACGTCGACACCGACGGCGACGGCCTGGTGGACGGCGACGAGGCGCTCGCGCAGCTGGACGCCGCCGCGAAGGCCGCCGGGATCACCCCGGACGACCACTCCTTCTCCGACGCCGCGTCCGTCGTCGTCTCCCCGGACTCCCACGGGACGGTGGACGGCGTCCTCACCTTCCGCGGGCCCGTGCCGGCCGCGACCGCGACGCCCGCCGAGCTGCTGGCCGCCACGCCCGTGTTCACCCCGACCCCGCCGCCGCTGACGGCGATCGACGAGGCGATCCGCCGGGTCGGCGCGCAGCGCGCCGAGCTCGGCGCCCTGCAGAACCGGGTCGAGCACACCGTCGACCGGCTGCGGGTCGCGCTGGAGAACGCCACGGCGGCGGAGTCGCGCATCCGGGACGCCGACATGGCGCAGGAGGCGGTGCGGCTGACGCGCGGGCAGATCCTGTCGCAGTCGGGCGCCGCGATGCTCGCCCAGGCGCACCGGGCCCCGCAGGCCCTGCTCGTCCTGCTGGGGTGATCGCGGCGGCCGCGGGTGTGCGCTCCGCCACCTCATCGGCGGGCGATGACGTGGCGGAGCGCACAGTCCCGCGGGAGCGACGGCGCGTCAGGCGCGGACGTACTCCGCCAGGTGCTGCCCGGTCAGCGTCGAGCGGGCGGCGACCAGGTCGGCCGGCGTCCCCTCGAACACCACCAGCCCGCCGTCGTGGCCGGCGCCGGGGCCCAGGTCCACGATCCAGTCGGCGTGCGCCATCACCGCCTGGTGGTGCTCGATGACGACGACGGACTTCCCGGACTCCACCAGCCGGTCCAGCAGCCCGAGCAGGTTCTGCACGTCGGCCAGGTGCAGCCCGGTCGTCGGCTCGTCGAGGACGTAGACCTCGCCCTTCTCCGCCATCTGCGCGGCCAGCTTGAGCCGCTGCCGCTCCCCGCCGGACAGCGTGGTGAGCGGCTGCCCGAGGGTGAGGTAGCCCAGCCCGACGTCGGCCAGGCGGCGCAGGATCGTGTGCGCGGCCGGCGTGCGGGCCTCGCCGCTGCCGAAGAACTCCTCCGCCTCGGTCACCGGCATCGCCAGGACCTCGGCGATGTCGCGGCCCCCGAACGTGTACTCCAGCACCGAGGCCTGGAAGCGCTTGCCCTCGCAGTCCTCGCACGGCGACTCGACGGTCGCCATGACCCCGAGCTCGGTGTAGATCACGCCGGCGCCGTTGCAGGTGGGGCAGGCGCCCTCGGAGTTCGAGCTGAAGAGCGCCGGCTTGACGCCGTTGGCCTTGGCGAACGCCTTGCGGATCGGCTCCAGCAGTCCCGTGTAGGTCGCCGGGTTGCTGCGCCGCGAGCCCTTGATCGCGCCCTGGTCGACCACCACCACGCCGTCGCGGGGGGCGACCGAACCGTGGATCAGCGAGCTCTTGCCGGACCCGGCGACCCCGGTGACGACGGTCAGCACGCCGAGCGGGATGTCGACGTCGACGTCGCGCAGGTTGTGCGTGGCCGCCCCGCGGACCTCCAGCACGCCCGTCGGCGTCCGCACCGAGGGCTTGAGCGAGGCCCGGTCGTGCAGGTGCCGCCCGGTGAGCGTGTCGCTGGCGCCCAGGCCCTCGACGGTGCCCTGGTAGACGACCTGGCCGCCGCCGGACCCGGCCCGCGGCCCCAGGTCCACGACGTGGTCGGCGATCGCGATCGTCTCGGGCTTGTGCTCGACGACGAGCACGGTGTTGCCCTTGTCCCGAAGCTGCCGCAGCAGCCCGTTCATCCGCTCGATGTCGTGCGGGTGCAGCCCGATCGTCGGCTCGTCGAAGACGTAGGTGACGTCGGTGAGCGAGGACCCGAGGTGGCGGATCATCTTCGTGCGCTGCGCCTCGCCACCGGACAGCGTCCCTGCCGGGCGGTCCAGCGACAGGTAGCCCAGGCCGATCCCGGTGAACGAGTCGAGCAGGTGCTGCAGGCCGTCCAGCAGCGGCTTCACCGACGGTGCCTCGAGCGCGCGGACCCACTCGGCCAGGTCGCTGATCTGCATCGCGCACAGGTCGGCGATGTTCTTCCCCTCGACCAGGGACGACCGCGCCTCCGGGGTCAGCCGGGTGCCCTCGCACTCCGGGCAGCGCTGGAAGGTGATCGCCCGCTCCACGAAGGCGCGGATGTGCGGCTGCATCGCGTCGACGTCCTTGGAGAGCATCGACTTCTGGATCTTCGGGATCACGCCCTCGTAGGTGAGGTTGATGCCCTCGACCTTGATCTTCGTCGGCTCCTTGTAGAGCAGGTCGTCGAGCTCCTTCTTCGTGAACCGGCCGATCGGCTTGTCCATGTCGAAGCCGAAGCCGCTGAAGATCCGGCCGTACCAGCCGTCCATGCTGTAGCCCGGCACCGTCAGGGCGCCTTGCGACAGCGACTTCGTCTCGTCGTAGAGCGCCGTCAGGTCGAAGTCCGAGACCGAGCCCATGCCCTCGCAGCGCGGGCACATGCCGCCCAGGTAGGTCACGTCGCGGACGACGTTCTTCTCCACCCGCCCGCCGGCCTTCTCGGTGCTCATCACGCCGCTGGCCCTGCGGGTGGGGATGTTGAAGGAGAAGGCCGTCGGCGGGCCGATGTGCGGCGTGCCCAGCCGGCTGAACAGGATGCGCAGCATCGCGTTGGCGTCGGTGGCGGTGCCGACGGTGGAGCGCGGGTTGGCGCCCATCCGCTCCTGGTCGACGAGGATCGCCGTCGTCAGGCCCTCCAGGCGGTCCACCTCCGGCCGGGCCAGCGACGGCATGAAGCCCTGCACGAAGGCGCTGTAGGTCTCGTTGATCATCCGCTGGGACTCGGCGGCGATGGTGTCGAAGACCAGCGAGCTCTTGCCCGAGCCCGACACCCCGGTGAACACCGTCAGGCGGCGCTTGGGGATCTCGACGCTGACGTCCTTGAGGTTGTTCACCCGGGCGCCCAGGACGCGGATCAGGTCGTGGCCGTCCGCGGGGTGCCGATCGTCGCCGCGCGTGCTCATGGAGGTCTCCGTCTGCTGGAAGAACGGGGTCAGGGCAGCTGCTGGATCCGGACCATGTTCCCGGCAGGGTCGCGGAAGGCGCAGTCCCGTACACCGTACGGCTGGTCGACCGGTTCCTGGACCACCTCGGCGCCCCGGCTCGACAGCCGGTCGAAGACGCCGTCCAGGTCGCGGGTGGCGAGGATCAGGCTGGCGTAGGTGCCCTTGGCCATCATCTCGGCGATCGTGCGGCGCTCGTCGTCGGTGATGCCGGGGTCGGCGGCCGGCGGGTGCAGGACCACCGAGGTGCCCCCGCCGCCGGCGGGGCCGACGGTGATCCAGCGCATCTGGCCGGCGCCGACGTCGAGGCGCACCTCGAAGCCCACGGTGTCCCGGTAGAAGGCCAGCGAGGCCTCGGGGTCGTCGGTGGGGAGGAAGGTCTGGTGGATCGCGATGTCCGGCGTGCCGTTCGGGATGGTGTCCATGGCGGTCACGCTAGGGACGCCGCCCCCGCCGGTGCTTCTCGATTCCTGACCGGTCGGGTGACCTGCTTGGCCACGCACGGCGGGAGCCCCGCCGTCCCGCCGGCGGCGGCCCGGCGGTAGGCGCTCGGCGGCATGCCGACGAGCTCGGTGAACCGGGTGCTGAAGGTCCCCAGCGAGGAGCAGCCGACGGCGAAGCAGACCTCGGTGACCGTCAGGTCCCCCCGGCGCAGCAGCGCCATCGCCCGCTCGATCCGGCGGGTCATCAGGTACGAGTAGGGGGACTCCCCGTAGGCCCGCTTGAACTCCCGGCTCAGGTGCCCGGCCGACATGTGCACGCCGCGGGCCAGCGCCGCGACGTCCAGGGGCTGCGCGTACTCCCGGTCCATCCGGTCCCGCACCCGCCGCAGCAGCGCCAGGTCGCGCAGTCGCTGCCGCTCGTCGCCGCCGCTGCTGGTCATCGGTGCCATCGTGCCGCCCGGGCGCTTGGGCGGGAAGTCCCGCTCGGGCGGGTCACCCTTTCTGCCGACACGCGGTAGTAATCCATCGACTTCCGATCGACAGTGCGCGAGAGTCGATGTATGACTCGGATGAACCGCGTGGTGGTCCCGCTGCGGGTGCTGCTCGCCCTGGTGTTCACGGCGCTGCTCGGCGCGCAGGTCGGGGCCGTGCCCCGGGTGCTCCCCGACCTCGCCGACCCGTCGCTGGAGCAGTCGGTCGTGCGCGCGGTCATGCTCACCGCGGCGGTGCTCGCGCTGGCCTGCGTCCAGGTGGTGCTGGTCTGCACCTGGAAGCTGCTGACCCTCGTCACCGACGACCGGATCTTCAGCGCGGCCGCGATGCCCTGGGTCGACGCGATCGTCCGCGCCGTCGTCACCGGCTGGCTGATGCTGCTCACCACATTCGTCTGCTCGTACTACTTCATCGTCGACGACGTCAGCGACGACGCCGCGCTGCCGGTGCTGCTCCTCGTGCTGCTGCTCGTCGGGGCCGTCGTCGGGCTGCTCCTGCTGGTCATGCGGGCCCTGCTGCGGCAGGCCACGACGCTGCGCACCGACCTCGAGGCGGTCATCTGATGCCGATCGTCGTCCGCATCGACGTGGAGCTCGCCCGCCGGAAGATGAGCGTCGGGGAGTTCGCCGAGCGTGTCGGCCTCACCCCCGCCAACGTGGCCGTGCTGAAGAACGGCCGGGCCAAGGCCGTCCGGTTCAGCACGCTGGAGGCGATGTGCCGGGTGCTCGGCTGCCAGCCCGGTGACCTGCTCGAGTGGGTGCCCGACGAGGCGCCGGTCGCGCCGGCCGAGCGGTCCCGGTGACCGGCCCCCGGGCGGTCGACGTCCTGGTCGTCGGGGCCGGCCTGGCGGGGCTGCACACCGCCACCCTGCTGGCCGAGCGGGGCCACGAGGTGCTGCTCGCCGAGCGCCGGCCGTCCCTCACCGCGGCGATCCGGACGACCGGCATCTTCGTCCGCCGCACCCTCGACGACTTCCCGCTCCCGCCGGAGTGCCTGGGGCCGCCGATCCGCCGGGTCGTGCTGTACCCGCCGGACCGCCGGCGCCCCGTGGAGCTGGTCAGCGGCCGCGACGAGTTCCGCGTCGGCGACATGGGGGCGCTGTACCGGGCGGCCGCCGACCGCGCGGCCGGCGCGGGGGTGCGCATCCGCCTGGGGACCCGCTACGCCGGCCGCCGCGACGGCGTGAGCCTGCTCGACGGGCCCGACGGGCCGGTGGCCGTGCGCGCCCGCTTCGTCGTCGGTGCCGACGGCGCCCGCTCCCGGGTGGCCGGCGACCTCGGCCTGGACCGCAACCGGCACCTGCTGGTCGGCGCCGAGGAGGTCTTCCCGGTGCCGCCGTCGGGCCGGCCGCCCACGTTCCACTGCGTCCTCGACCCCACCCTGGCGCCGGGGTACCTGGCCTGGGCCGTCGACGACGGCCGGCACGCGCACGTCGGCGTCGCCGGCCTGCCGTCCCGGTTCCCGCACGGGCTGCGCGGCGCCCTCGACCGCTTCACCGCCACCGCCCCCGGCCTGGACGGCGGGGTCCGCCCCGCGGACGTCGAGCGCCGCGGCGGCCCGATCCCCGTCGGCGGCCTGCTGCGCCGCATCGGCTGCGCCGGCGGGTTGCTCGTCGGTGACGCCGCGGGCGCGGTCTCCCCGCTCACCGCCGGCGGCCTGGACCCGTGCCTGCGGCTGTCCGCGCACGCCGCCGCCGTCCTCGACGAGGCGCTGCGCACCGGCCGGGCCGACGTCCTCGCCGCCTACGACGGCGCAGCGCTGCGCGCCCGCTTCCGCGGCCGGCTGCTGCTCCGTCACGGCCTGTCCCAGGTGCGCACGCCCGGCACGGCATCGGCGGCGTTCGCCCTCCTGCGCACCCCGCCGGGTCGCGCCGCGGCGCGCCGGGTGCTGTTCGGCGACCGGTCCTTCCCGACCCCCGCGCCGGTCCGCGGGACACGCCGCGACATGCCGCCGGGCCGGGTGTCGCCGGCGTGACCGCGGGCCCGCGGCGGGCCCGCACGCTGGGGAAACGCGTCCGGAGTCGACAAGGCGGTGCTGCCAGGGGCGGGTCGGCGTCCGGTGTGGGGTCCTGCACAACGAATGGGTGACGGCGCCCGTCGCGTCGTGTCCGGAGAGCCGGTCCGGGGCCTGCGGCACCCCACCATTCGTGCTGTCCGCGGCACTTCCCCGGCCGCGACGGACCGCCCGAGGAGCACCCCCGTGAACGCGCCCCCCGCACAGGTGACCCGACCGACGCCCCACACCCTCGACGACGAGTGGACGGGCCTGGCCGGCCTGCTGGACCTCTTCTCGGCAGAGGAGCCGGCGACCGGTACCCCCGCGACCGTCCGGCCGCGCCCCTCGCTGCGGGCCTCGGGCGCCCGCGTCGTGGCGTGGACCCGGGCGTCGTCCCAGCGCGCGGCCTCCTGGGGCTCCGGGCCGCAGGGAGCCTTCCGTGCCTGGTGAGGAGCTGGCCCTGCTCTGGCCGGCGGTGACCCTGCTGGGGTTCCTCGTCCTGGCCGCGCTCGTCGTCGCCCTGGGCACCAGCTCCACGGCGCGGTACGAGTTCGAGCGCAACGGCGTGCAGGCCGCCCGCCGCCGGACCGAGGCCGCCGCGCCCGCGGTCGAGGTCGCGGCCGGCGCGGTCGCCGTCCCGGCCGCCCCCACGGGCGGCATGGGCGCCGCCGCGACCCCCGGCCCGGCCCGGGCCGAGCAGGCCGGTTCGGTCGGCCTCGCGACCCAGCCCACCACCCACACGGCGACCCACCCGGCCGGCCGGCGGCTGGGCGAGACCGGCTCGGCCCCGGCCTGGTGGCTGGTGGACGAGCTGGCCGACCAGCCCGGCGAGCACGCGGTCTCCGGCCCGTTCGCCGACCGGGTCGAGGCCGACTGGGCCCTGCTGTCGCACGGCCTGGCCGACTCCACCCGCGTGGTCTTCGGCTCCCAGCGTGCCGACGGGGCGATCGTGCGCCGGCAGCTGCCGACCGAGCGCGCCTGGCTGGCCGAGCTCGGGCAGCAGCTGGACCGGCTCGCCGACGACTGGGACGACCTCGTCACCGACGACGACGCCCTCACCACGCTCGTCGTCGAGGTCGCCGCGGTCCTCGTGGAGGCCGGGCTGCCGCTGCACGACTGCGCCGGGGACGGCGCCGCCGGCGGTGTCTGCCTGAGCCCCGGCCCGGCGCACGCCGGTGTCCTGGTCACCTGGCACCAGCACGACCGGATGAGCGTGCAGCAGGTGCGCGGCGCGGCGCTGGAGGCCTCGGTGCAGCGGACGATGAGCGCCGCGCTCGCCGAGCTGCTGCGCACGGTCGGCTTCGAGGTCGAGCCCTTCGGGACCAGCGGCTGCTGGATGGTCACGCCCGGCCCGGCGTGACCCGCCCGGCCCCCGCCCCGGCGGCGCAGGCTGCGCTCCGGGGCGGGTCGGCAACTCCCCGTGGCCGCCGCGCAGCGACGGGGCGACGCGCCGGGGGTGGCCCCGGCCGGACGGCGGGTCGGCGCAGGTCCGGCCCCTACTTTGCGAAGACCCCGAGCGACCGGCCGCGGCCGGCAGGCGGGGGACCGGCGGACCTCCCCGCCGCCGGTCGGGTCCAGGAGGAGTGGTGCAGCACGTGAGTCGTCTCCCCGTCACCGGTGTCGCCGTCGGCGGTGCCACCGCCCTCGGCTGGTGGCTGACCGAGGTCGAGGAGGACGGGCGCGGGCCCGTCGTCGCCGGCCCGTTCCCGACCCGGCAGGAGGCCGGCTGGGCCGCCGCCGGGCACGCCCCGGGCGCCGTCGAGACCGTCTACGGCATGCAGCGCCCCGACGGCCGGGTCAAGCGCCGGCCCTCGCCGCAGGAGTGGGCCTGGCTGGCCCACCTCGGCGAGCAGCTGGGCCGCCTGCCGGAGGAGTGGGACGAGGTCGTCGACGACGAGGACCCGCTGAGCACCCTGGCGGTCGAGGTCACCGCCGCGCTGGCGGAGGCCGGGCTGCCGCTGCACGACGCGGCGGGGGAGGACAACGCCCTGGGCGGGGCCAGCCTGCGCTGCGAGCCCGACCTGGACGGCATCGTGGTGACCTGGCGCCAGCACGAGCGGATGAGCGTCGACCAGGTGCACGGCGCCGCGGTGGACAGCGCGGTGCAGCAGGTGATGAACCGGGCGGTCGCCGACGTCCTGCACGTCCGCGGGTTCGACGTCGAGGTCTTCGGCGGCGGCTGCGGCCACGTCGTCCGCCGCGCCGCCTGAGCTGCCCGCCCGGGGCACCCGCCCTGCCCCGGCCCCCCGCCGAGGCATGGGAAGCCATCCCCACGTCGCCGCACCGCCGACGTGGGGATGGCTTCCCATGCCTGGAGCGGCGCGGGGGCGCCTGTGCATGGTCATGCATGGGTGTGCATAATCAGAGCCATGTCCAAGGTGCTCAGTTCCCTCCCCGTCGGCGAGCGGGTCGGCATCGCCTTCTCCGGCGGGCTCGACACGTCCGTCGCCGTCGCGTGGATGCGTGACAAGGGCGCGGTGCCCTGCACCTACACCGCCGACATCGGTCAGTACGACGAGCCCGACATCGCCTCGGTCCCCGGCCGCGCCGCGGCCTACGGCGCCGAGGTCGCCCGGCTGGTGGACGCGAAGGCGGCCCTGGTCGAGGAGGGGCTGGCCGCGCTGACCTGCGGCGCCTTCCACATCCGCTCGGGCGGGCGCGCCTACTTCAACACCACCCCGCTGGGTCGCGCGGTGACCGGCACGCTGCTGGTCCGCGCCATGCTCGAGGACGACGTCCAGATCTGGGGCGACGGGTCGACCTTCAAGGGCAACGACATCGAGCGCTTCTACCGCTACGGCCTGCTGGCCAACCCGGCGCTGCGCATCTACAAGCCGTGGCTGGACGCCGCGTTCGTCACCGAGCTCGGCGGGCGCACCGAGATGTCGCAGTGGCTGGTCGCCCACGGGCTGCCCTACCGCGACAGCACCGAGAAGGCCTACTCGACCGACGCCAACATCTGGGGCGCCACGCACGAGGCCAAGCGGCTGGAGCACCTGGACACCGGCCTGGAGATCGTCGAGCCGATCATGGGCGTCCGCTTCTGGGACCCCGAGGTGGAGATCCCGGCCGAGGACGTGACGATCGGGTTCGCCCAGGGCCGCCCGGTCACCGTCAACGGCAAGGAGTTCGACTCCGCCGTCGACCTCGTGCTGGAGGTGAACGCCATCGGCGGCCGGCACGGGCTGGGCATGAGCGACCAGATCGAGAACCGGATCATCGAGGCGAAGAGCCGCGGGATCTACGAGGCGCCCGGCATGGCGCTGCTGCACATCGCCTACGAGCGGCTGGTCAACGCCATCCACAACGAGGACACCATCGCCACCTACCACTCGGAGGGCCGCCGGCTGGGCCGCCTGCTCTACGAGGGCCGCTGGCTGGACCCGCAGTCGCTGATGCTGCGCGAGTCCCTGCAGCGGTGGGTCGGCATGGCCGTCACCGGCGAGGTCACGCTGCGCCTGCGGCGCGGCGAGGACTACTCGGTCCTCGACACCGCCGGCCCGGCGTTCAGCTACCACCCGGACAAGCTCTCCATGGAGCGGACGGCGGACTCGGCGTTCGGCCCGACCGACCGCATCGGCCAGCTGACCATGCGCAACCTCGACATCGCCGACTCCCGCGCGAAGCTGGAGCAGTACGCGGGGCTGGGCATGGTCGGCACCGCGCAGCCGGCGCTCGTCGGAGCGGCGCAGGCCGCCTCGACCGGGCTCATCGGCGCCCTGTCGGCCGGCGGGGCGGAGACGATCGCCTCGCGCGGCGAGGTGTCGCGCGACGAGGAGCTGCTCGACCGGGCCGCCATGGAGGCCGGGACCGACTAGCGTCGCGGGGTGCCCACCCTCGCCCGCACGGACGACGTCTTCCTCCTCGACCTCGGGGACGGGGAGAACCGCTTCACCCCGGACTGGCTCACCGACCTCGAGCACGCCCTCGACGAGGTCGCGCTGGCCGACGGGGCCCGGGCGCTGGTCACCACGGCCGGCGGGCGGTTCTACAGCAACGGCCTGGACCTGGACTGGATGCTGGCCCACCCCGAGGCGGGCGACGCCTACGCCGCCCGGGTCGAGGCCGTCCTCGCCCGGGTCCTCGCCGCGCCCCTGTACACCGTCGCGGCGATGCCGGGGCACGCCTTCGGCGCGGGCGCCATGCTCGCGCTCTGCCACGACCACCGCGTGATGCGGGCCGACCGCGGCTTCTGGTGCCTGCCCGAGGTCGCCCTCGGCCTGCCGTTCATGCCGGGGATGGCCGCGTTGATCCAGAACCGTCTCGCGCCGCAGGTCGCGCACCAGGCGATGGTCACCGGCCGCCGCTACGGGGGGACCGAGGCCGCGGCGGCCGGGATCGTCGACGTCGCCGTGGCCGCGGAGGTGGTCCGGCCGACCGCCGTCGAGGCCGCGCGGGCGCACGCGGGGCTGGCGGGATCGGCCATGCAGCGGATCAAGAGCACCATGTACTGGCCGGTGCTCGCGGCCCTGCACGGCAGCGGCGCCCGCAGCTGACCCACCGACTCCCCCCGGAGGGGTGAGGCCACCTCCAGAGCGAGACTGCGGGGTCCGATACCGGGCTCATGCGCATCCTGGCCCGCAGGCCCCGACGGGGACTGCCCCTGTGGGTGTACCTGTCGGCCCTGGCCCTCATCCCGCAGCTGGGCGTCATCTGGCTGACCTGGCTCGTGGCCGCCGATCAGCGGTCCGAGGTGGACGGCGCCCGCCGCGCCGAGCAGGCGGTGCACGCCCTCGCCCTGATCGACGTCGCCCGGGCCAGCGTCGAGCACGAGATCGTGCCGGCGCTCGCGGCGACCGTCGTGGACGACGACACCGTGGCGCAGCGGCTCGGCCTGCCCCGCGGCCTGGTCACCGGGGTGGGCAGCCAGATGCGGGTCGGGGTCAGCGAGTCGCGGGTCGAGACGGACGCCGCCCTCGCCGCCCTCGACACCCTCCCCGCCGACCTGCCCGGCCGCTCCGCCACCGCGCGCGCCACCGGACAGCTGGCGGACCTGCGGGCGAGCATCGACACGCAGGCCGTGCCCGTCGAGGACATCTACTTCCGCTACGTCGACGTCGCCAACTCGCTGGCCCAGGCGCAGCTGCAGGCCGCGGCCGCGATCAACGCCGAGGACGTGCCCGCGGCGACCCTGCGCGCCACGCAGGACGTGCAGATCACCTCGGCGCTGGCGCAGAGCTCGGCGCGACTGTTCCCGCTCTTCCTCGCCGCGCAGCTGGACGCCGGCGAGCTGTCGGCCGGCTCCCGCCTGGCCGGTCAGGCCGCCTGGCTGGACTGGCAGAGCGCCGTGCGGCTGACGGACGAGCTCTCCCAGCCGGAGCTGGTCCGGGCGTGGCAGCTGGTCCGGGAGGACCCGGTGTCGACGTCGCTGGACTCGATGCTGGCCCGGCACGCCACCGGCTCGCTGCCCCGGCTCGCCCTGACCGACCTCGTCCCCCTGACGGCCCTGGGCAGCGAGCGGGACGAGCTGCTCAACGGCCTGGTGGCCACCGCGGCCGACCGGGCGGACGACCTCGCCGAGGGCGACATCCGGGCGGCCGAGGAGGCCGTCCACATGACACTGCAGCTCGGTGTCGTGCTCACGCTGCTCAGCGTGGCGGTGGGCGCCGCCGTGGGCGTGCACATCGGCCGCCGTCTCGGGGTGCTCGCCGACCAGGCCGGCCAGGTGAGCCAGGGTTCCCTGGTCGAGGTGCAGGTGGCCGGGCCCCGGGAGGTGCGCACCGTCTCCGCGGCGCTGCGCGCCACGGTCGCGAGCCTGCGCCGGCTGCAGCACCAGGCCGCCGCCGTGGCCCGCGGCGACCTGGACGACCGGTTGCTCGACCAGCCGCTGCCCGGCCCGCTCGGCGAGGTCGTGCACGCGTCGGTGCAGCAGATGGTCACCTCCGTCCGGGAGCGGGAGGAGCTGCAGGTCGCGCTGGCCCACCGGGCGGCGCACGACCCGCTGACCGAGCTGCCCAACCGTGCCCAGGCGGTCGCGGCCGTCACCGGGGCCCTGCACCGCGCCCAGCGCTCCGGCGGCACCACCGGCCTGCTGTTCGTCGACCTCGACGGCTTCAAGGCCGTCAACGACCGGCACGGCCACGCCGGCGGCGACGCCGTGCTGCGCACCACCGCGGCCCGGATGCTGGCCGCCGTCCGCAGCGGCGACACGGTCTGCCGGCTGGGCGGGGACGAGTTCGTCGTCCTGGTCGAGCAGGTCGAGGACGAGCAGGAGCTCGTGGCGCTGGCCGAGCGGCTCGTCGCCGCGGTCGGCCGTCCGGTCGACGTCGACGGCGCGCAGGTGCGGGTGGGCGCCAGCATCGGGGTCGCGGTCAGCCGCGACGGCGGCACCGACCCCGACGTCCTCTTCGCCGAGGCGGACACGGCCGCCTACCGGGCCAAGGCGCACGGCCGCGGGCGCGCCGAGGTCTTCGACGACGACCTGCGCCGGCAGCTGACCGAGCGGTCCGCCACCGAGGCCGCGATCGCGGCCGGCCTGGAGGCCGGCGAGATGCGGGTGCACTACCAGCCGGTGCACGACCTCGCCCGCGGCACGGTCACCGGGTTCGAGGCGCTGGTCCGCTGGTACCGGCCGGGCGCCGGTCCGGTGCCGCCGGACCGCTTCGTCCCCGTCGCCGAGGCCTCGGGGCTCATCTGCGACCTCGACCGCTGGGTGCTGGTCGAGGCCACCCGGCAGCTCGCCGAGTGGCGCGCCGCGGCCCCCGCGGGGGCGGAGCCGTCCGTCACCGTCGCCGTCAACGTCTCCGGGCGGCACCTGGCCGAGCCGCGGATCGTGCGGGACGTCGCCGACGCGCTCGCCGCCTCGGGGCTGCCCGCCGAGCTGCTCGTGCTGGAGGTGACCGAGACGGTGCTGGTCAGCGACCCGGCCGCGTACGAGCACCTGGCGGCCCTGCGGGCGATGGGGGTGCGCATCGCCATCGACGACTTCGGCACCGGCTACACCTCGATCGGCCAGCTGCGGCACGTTCCGGTGGACACGCTGAAGATCGACCGCAGCTTCGTCGGGTCCGCCGACGCCGGGAACGAGGCGCTGGTGGCGCTCATGATCCGGGCCGCGCACACGTTCGGGCTGACCGTCGTCGCCGAGGGCGTGGAGGAGCCCGGGCAGCTGGCCCGCCTGCGGGCCGAGGGCTGCGACCACGCGCAGGGCTACCTGCTGCACCGGCCGCTGCCGCCGCAGGAGGCCGGCGCCCTGCTGCGCCCCGCGCCCGCCGTGCTCCGGGCGTGAGCCGGGGCCGGCGGCTCACCGGTCGAGGAAGTCCTCCACCACCGGTACCAGCTGGTCGGCCTCGGTGAGCAGCGCCAGGTGGCCGCCGCGGTAGACGTGCACCTGGGCGTCGGGCAGCAGCCGGCCCATGATCCGCGCGTTCGCCACCGGGATGATCGGGTCGTCGTCCCCGGCGAGCACCAGCGTGGGCTGCCGGATCAGCCGCAGGAACGGCAGGCTGCTCCAGCCCGTGCTCGCGGCCAGCTGGTAGTAGTAGCCGCGCCGCGGGCCGATCCGGGCCGCGGCGTGCAGGACCCGTGCCGCCCGGTCGGGGTCCGAGCGCATGCTGCCGCCGTAGATCTCCCCGGCGATCTGCCGGGCGTACTCGGGGTCGCGGTGCCGCCGCGGGGTGAGCATGCGGCCCAGGACCCGCGGGGACCCCGGCACCATGAGCGTGCCGGTGCCGGTGGCCGCCAGCACCAGCCGCCGGCAGCGCCGCCGGTGCTGGACGGCGAAGTGCTGGGCCAGGCCACCGCCCCAGGAGAGGCCCAGGACGTCGACCGGGCGGTCGTGGCCGAGGCGGTCGAGCACCCCGGCGACGACGGGCGTCAGGGTGCCCAGCACATAGGGCACCACCGGCCGCGGGGAACCGCCCACCCCCGGGACGTCGAACCGCACCACCGTCCGCCGGGGGTCCAGCGCGTCGACGAGCGGCTGGAGCACCTCGAGGCTCGCGCCGATGCCGTTCATCAGCAGCAGCGGCGGCACCGCCGCGTCAGTGCCGGGGCGCACCGCCACCCGCAGGCTGCGCCCGGCCGCGGCGACCGTCCGGACGATCTCCCGCGGCCGGGCGCGGGCCCGGTCACGACTCATGCACGTAGCTCCCGGGCGCGTCCCCGAGCGGCGGGTGCGCGTCGGAGCCCAGGCGCTGCGGCGCGGGCACCTCGTCCCCGCTGCGCTCGCCCAGCCAGGCGGTGTAGTCCGGCCACCACGAGCCCGTCACCTTCTCCGCCGCGGCCAGCCACTCCTCGGGGTCGGCCGGCGTCCGCGGGGCGACCTGGAAGGTGGACTTCGGGTTGGACGGCGGGTTCACCAGCGACGCGATGTGGCCGTTGGTGGACAGCACGAAGCGGCTGCGGCCACCGAGCAGTTGCGTCGTGCGGTAGCAGGCCTGCCAGGGGCACAGGTGGTCGGCGACGCCCGCGGTGACGTAGGTGTCGACGTCGACGGCGGACAGGTCCACCGGCGTCCCGAGCATCCGGGCCGCCCCGGGCCGGGTGAGCGCGTTGTCCACCGCGATGCCGATGAAGTCCCGGTGCAGCCCGGCGGTCATGCGGGTGGTGTCGGCGTTCCAGAAGAGGATGTCGAAGGCCGGCGGCGGCTTGCCCTGCAGGTAGTTGTTGACCCAGTAGTTCCAGACCAGGTCGTTGGGGCGCAGCCAGGCGAAGACCTCGGCCAGCATCGCGCCGTCCAGGTAGCCCTTCTCGCGGGAGCGCTCGACGGCGTCCTGCACGGCCTCGCGGTCCATGAGCGCCGACACGGTGCCCGCCCGCGACCAGTCCAGGACGGTGACGGCGAAGCTCGCCGAGGCCACCCGCGCCGGCCCGCCGGTCGCGGCGAGGTGCGCCAGCACCATCGCGGTGATGATCCCGCCGGAGCAGAAGGCCTGCAGGGACACCCGGTCGCTGCCGGTGACCTCCGCGGCGGCGTCCATCGCGTCGAGGACGGCCTGCCCGTAGTCGTCCAGGCCCCACGCGGCGTGCTCGGCCGTCGGGTTCCGCCAGCTGATCATGAAGACCTGCTGTCCGGCGGCGACGTAGTGCTCCACGATGCTGCGGCCCGGCGCGAGGTCGGTGATGTAGTACTTGTTGATCGTCGGCGGGACCATGAGCAGCGGGACGGCGCGCACCCGCTCGGTCGTCGGCCGGTACTGGATGAGCTCGAAGACCGGCGTCCGCAGCACCACGGCCCCGGGCGTGACCGCGAGGTCCCCGCCCACGGTGAAGGCGTCGGGCTCCACCATCGAGGGCACGCGCGGCGGCGAGGTCAGGTCGTTGACGAGCCGCCGCGTGCCGCCGATGACGTTCCTCCCGCCGGTGTCGATGACCGCCTTCCACATCAGCGGGTTCAGCGGCGGGACGTTGCTCGGCGCCAGGGCGTCGACCAGGTTGGTCAGGGAGAAGCGCACCCGCTCGTCGTCCTGCCACTCCAGCTGCGCGTCGTCGACCAGGCCGACGGCGGCCCGCGCGGTCGCGATGTGGGCCTGCATGGCCCGGTGCAGGAGCGAGTTGCCGCGCCAGGCCGGGTCGGCGAAGCGCTTGTCCTTGGGCGAGGCCTCGATGTCGCTGCGGCCGACGGCGATGCGGGCGAGGTCCTGCACCAGCGTGCCGGCGCGGCGGGCGACGGCGTCGGGCCGGCGGGCCAGCGAGGCGCCGAACCGGACCGTCGTCCGCGCCGGGGGCACCAGCCGGCGCAGCGGGCCGCGGGCGCCGTCGACGAGCACCATGTCCAGCCCGGTCATCGCCTCGGCGGCGGCCTCGCCGGCCTGCGCCGGCCCGCTGTCGAGGCGCTCGCGGGTGGCGGTGGGCGCCGTGCTCGGCTCACCGCGCGGGGTGCTGGTCTCGCGGGCGGTCGTCATGCCGGCCTCCTCGGCTGCTCGGCGGCGCCTGTGACCTGGAACACTCAACCACGGACGGCGGGCTCCGGCGCGGTGGCCGGGGACGCGGGCGCGGACCTGCCGGGACCGCCGCCGGATCGTGCACACTCGACCCCGCGCGGCCGCCACCGCGCCGACCCCGAGGGAGCCCACGTGACGCTGACGGACCGCACCGACGCGACCCCGCTGCCCGCCGCGGCGGCCACCGCCGACACCACCGGCCGGCGGCTGCGGATGGCCCGGCCGCCGGTCTTCGGCTCCGTCGAGGAGGAACGGGCCCACCGCAAGGCCACGCTCGCCGCGGCCTTCCGCATGTTCAGCCGTGCCGGGCTGGACGAGGGCGTGGCCGGGCACATCACCGTGCGCGACCCGGGCGAGCCCGAGACCTTCTGGGTCAACCCGTTCGGGATGCACTTCAGCATGATCCGCAGCAGCGACCTGGTGCGCGTCGACCACGCCGGCGAGGTCGTCGAGGGCGACCGGGCCGTGAACGGCGCCGCGGTGGCGATCCACTGCGCGGTGCACGCGGCGCGGCCCGACGTCGTCGCCGCCGCGCACGCGCACGGGCCGTACGGCAAGACGCTGTCCTGCCTGGAGGCGACCGTCGAGCCCCTCACCCAGGACGCCTGCGCCTTCTACGAGGACACCGGCGTCTTCGACAGCTACTCCGGCGTCGTGCTCGACCCGGAGGAGGGACGCCGCATCGGCGAGGCCCTCGGGGCGCACAAGGCCGTCATCCTGCGCAACCACGGGATGCTCACGGTCGGCACGTCCGTCGACAGCGCGGCCTGGTGGTTCCTCACCCTCGAGCGCACCGCGCAGGCGCAGCTCACCGCCTACGCCGCGGCCGCGGGCCTGGGCAGCCGGCCGCGCTGGATCGGCCACGAGGAGGCCACGCTCACCCGCGGGCAGGTGGGCTCGGAGGCCGCCGGCTGGTTCCAGTTCCAGCCCATCTGGGAGCGCATCAGCCGGGACGAGCCCGACCTGTTCGACTGACCGCCCACCGCTCGCGCAGCGCCATCAGCAGGGCCGGCCACCCCAGGGCCAGGCCCGCGCCCAGCAGGGCCCCGGCCAGGACGTCGGAGAACCAGTGCGCCCGCAGGTAGACGCGGGACAGGGCCATCACGGCGGCGAACAGCGCTGCGCGCACCTCCCAGCGCCAGCGCCCCGGGCCGGGCGGGGAGAGCACCAGCACCAGCCCGACCGCGGTCACCGCCGCGGCGATCGCGTGCCCGGAGGGGAAGGAGGCGGCCGAGGTGCCCAGCAGGGGGTCGGGCGGCCGCGGCCGGTCGTAGGCCGCCTTGAGCGGCCCGATCAGCGCCTCGCTGCTGGCGACGGCGAGGGCGAAGGCACCCAGTCGGAGCCAGTGCCGCCGCCAGGCGAGCACGGCCAGCCCGAGCACCCGCAGCGGCCAGGTCACCCACACCCCGCCCAGCCAGGACAGGGCACCGGCCACCGCCGTCGCCGGCCCGTTCTCGACGGCGACCGCCCAGCGCCGGACCGCGTCGTCGACCACCTGGACGGCCGGCCGCGTCGCGGGCAGGGCCACCAGGAGGCCGACGACGACCGCGCCGGCCAGGAGCGCCGCGCCGACCCGCAGGCCGCGCCGGGCGTCGACCAGCATCAGCGCGGACGGCCGAGCAACAGGTGCACCGCACCCGCGACCAGCAGGCCCAGACCGGCCCCGCCGACGACGTCCAGCGGCAGGTGCGCCGAGACGTGCACCCGGGCCAGGCACACCGCTCCCGCCAGCACCGAGCAGCCGATCCGGCCGCGCCGGCCGAGCCACGGCCACGCGGTCGCCAGCAGCGCGGTCACCACCGCGGCGTGCCCGGAGACGAACCCCCGGCCGGCGGCCGCGGCGCCGCGGACGACGACGTCGTCCAGCAGGCCGGCGGGGCGGCCGCGCTCGACGACGCCCTTGACCACCTTGGCCAGCACGTAGGTCCCGGCGCCGGCCAGCAGCAGCTCGGCCGCCAGGCGCCACCGCCGGGTGCACGCGGCGAGCAGGGCGGTGGCCGGCACCACGACCAGGTTGCCCAGCTGCATGACCGGCCAGACGAGGACGAACGGGACGACGTCGACGCCGTTGACCGCCCGGAACACCGCGGCCTCGGCCGGGGACACGGTGCGCGCGTCGACCGGCAGCGCCGCCAGCAGCAGGACGACGAACCCGCCGGCCAGCAGCAGGGCGTCCCGGCCGGTCCGCACGACCGCGCGCGGGCGGGCGGGCGTCCGCGCGGTCACGTGGTCTCCGGCACCAGTGCCGTCCGCGGCGCGGAGTTCGGCGCGCGCCGCCACGACGTGTTGTGCCGCCAGAACAGGTAGGTGCCGGCGCCGAGCAGGATGGGCAGCACGTAGGTCAGCCCGCGGAAGACGAGCACGGCCGCGGCCACCAGCGACCGGTCCCCGCCGGCCGCGACCAGCCCGGTGATCAGGGCGAGCTCGATCACGCCCAGCCCGCCGGGGGTGAACGGGACGGCGGTCAGCAGCCGGGCGAAGGAGAAGACCACCAGCGCCTGCACCAGCCCCACCTGCGACGCGCCCACGCCGACCGCGCGCAGGGAGACCATCAGCACGGCGAACAGCGACAGGTGGCTGACCACCGTGGCGAGGGTCAGCCAGAGCCAGCGGGCGCGCAGCAGCAGCACCGTGCGGTCGCGGAACTTCGTCGTCGCCCGGTCCCAGCCCTGCACCGGCGGCCGGCCGAGGAGGCGCCGCAGCGCCGAGACCAGCCGGCCGGCGCCCGTGCCGATGCGGGCCGCGCTCTCCCGGCTGCGCAGCAGCAGGCCGAGCAGGACGACGGCCGCGACGAGGGCGGCCACCCCGACCAGCCCGGCCACGAGCCGGCCCGGCGCCTGCTCCGGGGCGGTCAGGGCGAGCAGGGCGAGGGCGAGGACGGGCAGCCCGAGCTTGACGAAGTTGTTCCACAGCCCCGACACCAGCAGCGACACCGACGTCCTGGACCGGGAGAAGCCCCACGACGAGTTCATCGCGTAGGTCAGGCCCAGCGCGAGCGCCGCGCCCCCGACGACGGTGTTCGAGACGGCGGTGGTGGTCATGGTCGAGACCGTGGCCTCGCGCAGCCGCAGCCCGGGCATGGTCGCGAGCATCACGAACTGGTAGGTGGCCAGGTTCCACACCGCCACCAGCGCCAGGACGGTCAGCTCCACCCAGCTCATCGCGGTGACCGCGGACCAGACCGCCGACAGGCTGGTGAACTGCGGCAGGAACCAGACGAAGACGGCGGCCAGCAGCGCCACGGAGACCAGCGGGCCGAGCACCCGCTGCCACAGCGGCTTCCCCCGCGCGGCCCGGACGGGCGGCGCGAGTGTGTCCCGGGGCCGGGCCCGGGTCACGGCGCACCCTCCCCGGCGTCCAGGTCCAGCCGGCCGCCGGTCTCCTCGCGCACCTGGGCCGCCAGGTCCGCCCGGCTCACCACGCCGATGCCCTGGGTGGCCAGCGCCAGGGGCTCGCCGCGGTACTCCCCGGCGAGGGTGAAGACGACGGTGATGCAGCCGCCGTCGAACAGGTAGAAGCGCCGGCCGTGGTACTCCGGGGCCACCTGGACCACGCGTTCCAGCCGGGTCAGCCCCTCCCGGTCGCTGGGCACCGCGGTGGCGCCGCCGGTGTCGCAGGAGGCCTCCAGCCGCACCTCGATGGCGTGGTGGCCGTCGCGGTCGGAGTCCAGCCAGAAGCGGGCGGACCCGCGGCGGGCGTCCAGGCCGGCGAAGTCCCAGCCCAGCGGCACGCCGCCCACGCACGGCACCCACGACGCGCTGGGCACCGCCTGGGCCATGAGGACGACGCCGTTGGCCGCCGTCCCGTCGTCCCCGCCGGAGCAGGCCGGCACGCTGTGGCTGACCCCGGTGCCGCCCGACGTGCACCCGCCGGCAGCCAGGAGCACCAGCACCCCGGCGGCCCGCCGGCCGCGCCGGCCGCTCACAGCGGCGACCCCACGAGGCTGACGCCGACGGCGAGCGCGGCGACCAGCCCGGCGAGGGTGACCAGGCTCAGCCCCACCCGGCGCCAGGTCCACCGCTGGATGCGCACCGGCGGCAGCCGGTAGGGCAGCAGCGTCAGGAACTCCGCGTGCAGGTCACGGCCCTGCGCCCGCATCATCCGGCGCAGCTGGGTGGGCATCGTCAGCCCGCGGGTCGCCGCGAACGCCTCGGCGATCTCCTCGTCGGAGAACTGCCGGCGGGCGCGGGCGTAGACGCGCGCGGCGTCGGTCCGCAGGGCCAGGACCAGCATCATGTTCGCCAGGTCGACCGCCTGCCGCCAGGGGCTGGGCCGGACCTCGGCGAAGGCCGGGTCGATGAGGAACAGCTTGCCGTCGCGCACCAGGACGTTGGCCGGCTTGATGTCCCGGTGGGCCATGCCGATCTCCCACAGCCGGCGCACCACGGTCAGGCCCTGGTCGATCACGCCCTCGTCGACGTCGGCGTCGCCGATCTCCTGGGCGTCCTGGATGAAGCCGGCGACCAGCATGTACTCGCGCTCGGGGGTGATCTCGACGATGCCCATCGGGTGCGGCACCGGGAGCCCGGCGTCCCACAGCAGCCGCAGCACGTAGTCCTCGTACTGCACCAGCCGCCGGACGCTGTGGTACGGCTTCTCGTCCTCCAGCCGGCCGTACAGCAGGGTGCGGCCGAGCTTGTACCAGCGGTCGGAGTGCACGTGCGTCGCGGCGTAGAGCTTGCCGAAGACGCAGCTCACCTCGTCGGCGCCGGAGCCCGCCTTGACCGTGATGCGCAGCGGGGTGGAGCCCCCGGAGCCGTCCAGGTTGAACGGCCGGACCTCGGTGGCCACGATCCCGAGCTGGTCCTGCAGGGCGCGGACGATGGCCTCCCCGCGGGCGCCGCTGACGTCCAGGTGCGCCGGCCGGCCGCGCCGGTAGCGCACCGGGTACACCTCGTTGGGCGTGAGCAGCCGGAACGCGGCCAGCGGCGCGGCCACGCCGACGACCACGCCGACGACGACGTCGGACGGGTGGTCCTGGGCCAGGTACAGCCGGGAGGCCGCCGTCACCACCAGCAGGGCGCACACGACCCACTTGCCGACGTCCCGCTTCCGGCCGGCGGGGACGAGCGAGTAGAGGCTGCTGACCAGGAAGGTGGCGAGCACCGTCATGGGCAGCGAGGGCATCGAGAACCCCGACCAGGGCCCGAGCACCTCGACCTCGAAGGGCCGCGGCCGCTGCAGGCTCGCCGCCGCCGTGGCCGTCAGGTTCACCACCAGCAGCCCCGTGAGCAGCCAGACGAACAGGTGGCGCCAGCGGCGGACGACCAGGAGGACGACGAGGTTGGCCAGCCAGAGCACGTGGATCGCCCGCGCGGTCGCCAGCACCCCGGCCACCTCGGCGACCGAGGTCAGCGGCTCGCTGCGCAGCGCGGCGAGCGCCTGCAGCACGCGGGTGTCGACCACCTCCACGCGGGCCGTGCCGTCGGTGACCACCACCGCGACCGTGCAGAGGAGGACGCCGCCGCTGAGCGCCAGCCACCACTTGCCCGAGGCGGCCAGGTGCCAGGGCAGCGGCGGTGGCTCGCCCGAGGGCCGCCGCCGGCGGCGGACGCGGTGGATCGACGGCGGGTCCGGCCGCCGCACCTGACCCGCCGCGGAGGTCTGCGCGCCTGCCGCCATGCCGGCCGATGCTCCCCCCGAGGACGGCCGCCGACCACGTCCGTTGGTCCCGTCCCCCGGGCCCTGTCGGGGGCTAGCGTGGCCGGTGCCCCGAGGGTCCGTCCCCGGGCACCGGCTCCCGCTCCCGGGAGGAGGCCGCGATGGGTCGCCGAGCGCTCGCCGTCCTCCTCGTGGCGGTGGGCCTGTGCGCGTGCGGCTCGACGTCCCCCGCTGCCGAGCCGGTGCCCGAGGGGACGATCCGGGTGGCCTCCTACGACTTCACCGAGAACCAGATCCTCGCCGAGGTGTACGCCGAGGGCCTGCGCCGCGCGGGGCTGCCGGTCGTCGTCCAGCACGGCACCGGGACGCGGGACGTCGTGCTCCCCGCGCTGGAGCAGGGGGTGGTCGACGTCGTCGTCGACTACCTGGGGACCGCGACGGCGTTCCTCGGAGCCGAGTCGGCCGGGGCGGACCCGGCGGCGGTGCACGAGACGCTGCGCCGGACGCTCGAGCCGCGCGGCCTGTCGGTGCTGGCCGCCGCGGCCGCCGAGGACCAGAACGGCTTCGTCGTCCTCGCCGGGACCGCCGCCGAGCGGGGCATCACCCGGCTGTCGGACCTGGCGGCGGTCGCGCCCGGGATGACCTTCGGCGGGCCGCCGGAGTGCCCGGAGCGGCCCTACTGCCTGCAGGGGCTGCGCGAGGTGTACGGCGTGCGGTTCGGGACGGTGCTCAGCATGCCGTCGCGGGCCGCGACCGTGGAGACGCTGCTCACCGGCGAGATCGACGTCGGCATGCTGGAGACGACGGACCCGCGACTGACCGACGCGTCGCTGCGGCTGCTCGAGGACGACCGGGGGCTGCAGCCGCACGAGAACGTGACGCCGATCGTGCGCACCGACGTCCTCACCGGGACCGGCGACGTCCTGCGGGCCGCCGCGGACGGGGTGAGCGCCGTCCTCACCACCGCCGACCTCGTCGACCTGAACCGGGCCGTCGCCGTCGAGGGGCGGACGGCGGCCGAGGCCGCCGCCCGCTGGTGGGACGAGCACTGAGCCGCCGCCGGCGCGGGCGGCCGGTCAGACGATCGCGCTCTCGCCGGTGACGGCGCGACCGACGATGAGGCTGTTCACCTCGCGGGTGCCCTCGTAGGAGTAGATGGCCTCGGCGTCGGCGACGTACCGGCCCACGTGGTTCTCCAGCAGGATCCCGTTGCCGCCCATCAGCTCGCGGGCCCAGCCGACGGTCTCGCGCATCCGCATCGTGCTGTAGGCCTTGGCCATCGAGGCGTGCTCGTCCTTGAGCATCCCGCAGTCCTGCAGCTGGGAGGCCCGGGCGCACAGCGTCGCGGACGCGGTGATGTTGCCCAGCATCCGGAACAGCAGGTCCTGGACCAGCTGGAAGCCGGTGATCGGCTTGCCGAACTGCAGCCGTCCCTCGGCGTAGCGCAGCGCGTGCTCGTAGGCGCCGCGCGAGCACCCGACCGCCGACCAGGCCACGCCCACCCGCGTCGCGCGCAGCACCTTGGCCGTGTCGCGGAAGGAGTTGGCCTCCTGCAGCCGGTTGGCCTCGGGCACCCGGACGCCGTCCAGGGTGATGTGCGCGTTCTGCACCGCGCGCAGGGCGATCTTGTCCTCCAGGTCGACCGCGGAGTAGCCGGGCGTGCCCTTCTCGACGACGAAGCCGAGCACCCGGTCGGTCTCCTCGTCCCGGGCCCAGACGACGACGAGGTCGGCGAAGCTGCCGTTGCCGATCCACTTCTTCTCGCCGGTCAGCACCCACTCGTCGCCCTCGCGGCGGGCCGTGGTCTGCAGGCCGCGGGCGACGTCGGAGCCGTGCTCGGGCTCGGTGAGGGCGAACGCGCCGAGCAGCTCCATCCGGGCCATCGCCGGCAGCCAGCGCTCCTTCTGCTCCTCGGAGCCGCACAGGTGCACCGTCCCCATGGCCAGGCCGCCGTGGACGCCCATGAACGTGGCGATCGAGGGGTCGCCGCGGGAGAACTCCATGGCGACCATGCCGTCGAACAGCGACGACCGGCCGGGGGAGCCGTAGCCGGAGTACTGGGCGCCCGCGACGCCGAGCTCGGCGAGCCCCGGCACGAGCTCGTGCGGGAACTCCCCGCGCGTCCAGTACTCGTTGATGACCGGCTCGACCCGCTCGTCCATGAACGCCCGCACGCGGTGCAGCGCCTCGCGGTCGGCGTCGTCCAGGAGCGCCTCGAGCTCGTAGAAGTCGGACGTCACGGGCGGGGTCATCGCGCCTCCTCGGCCGGGGCTCCGTCGCCCCTGGGTGCCGGGGGCTACCCGGGGGCCCGGCGCGGGCAACCCGCCGGGCGGCGTGGCATGCGGCACGCCGTCACGGGGCAGGACCGGACGGCTCCGTCCCGCATCGAGAGGTCGTGTGCCCGTGCCCCGTTCCGTGGCCGAGCAGGCCGAGTGCGAGCTCGGCGGCCCCGCCAGCGTCCTGAGCCGCCGGCGCCGGGACCACGCCCGGCTCGACGCGCTGCTGTCCCGGCTGGAGGCCACCACCGGGCGCGCCCAGCAGGAGGTGCTGCGGCGCGTCGACCGGCTGGTGGTCGCCCACGCGTTCGCCGAGGAGAGGGTGCTCTGGCCGGAGGTCCGCCGCGTCCTGCCCGACGGGGAGGAGCTGACCCGGCGGGGCGCGCGGCTGCACCGGGAGGTGGACGGGCTCATCGCGGCCCTGGGGGAGGGCGGCCTCGACGACCCGCGGCGGCCGGAACGGCTGGCCCGGCTGGTCGAGGTGCTGCGGCAGGACGTCCGGGACGAGGAGGACGTGCGGCTGCCCCGGCTGCAGGAGCGGCTGGACCCGCACGAGCTGCGCCGGCTGGGCCGGCAGTGGGAGCTGGTGCGGCGGATCGCCCCGACGCGGCCGCGCCCGGCCGTGGGCCGCCGTCCGCCGGGCGGTGCGCTCGCGGCGCTGCCGCTGTCCGTGCTCGACCGCACGCGCGACCTGGTCCACGCCGGGGTCCGCCGCGGCCCGGCGCGGCTGGCGCCGGTGGGGGCGGCGGTCAGCCGGGGGCTCGCCGGGGTGGCGGCCCGGGTGGCGCGCCCGCCCGCCTCTCGCTGAGACACGTCGGAGGCCCGGTCCCCCAGGGGACCGGGCCTCCGACGCATCTGCCCCCTCTCGGGGGGCCCGCTAGTTCGTCTGGCGGGGCTTGGGCTCGGCGCGGGCGTCGAGCTGGATCTCCTTGTGCGCCTCCGGCACGCCCTCCTTCAGCTCCTTCGTCCGCTCGATCTCGGCGTCGAGCTCGATGCCGAACAGCAGCGAGACGTTGATGAGCCAGAACCAGATCAGGAAGACGACCACGCCGGCGAGGGCGCCGTAGGTCTTGTTGTAGCTGCCGAAGTTGCCCACGTAGAACGCGAAGGCAGCCGAGGCGACGACGGCGACGAGGATGGCGACGCCGGCGCCGGGGCTGACCCACTTGAAGCCGCGGAGCTTCGCGTTCGGGGTCGTGTAGTACAGGATCGCGATCATCAGCGCGAGCACGACGACCATGAGCGGCCACTTGACGACGTTCCACACCGTCATGGCGGTGTCGCCCAGGCCGATCGCGCTGCCCACGGCCTCGACGACCGGACCGCTGAGCACCAGCATGGCCACGATCAGCGCGGCGAACAGCACGCCGATCAGGGTGACCAGGAGCTGCAGCGGCTTGAGCTTCCAGATCTTGCGTCCCTCGGGGGTCTCGTAGACCACGTTGGCGGCCCGGGTGAAGGCGCCGACGTAGCCCGAGGCCGACCAGATCGCGGCGGCGAGACCGATGACCAGCCCGAAGCCGGCGGTGCTGGTGTTCCCGGCGATCTGGTCGATGACCGGCTGCAGCGTGTCCGCGGCGTCGCGGGGCACGACGGTGGTCAGCGCGTCGGAGAGCTGCTTCGGGTCGGTCAGCAGGCCGATGATCGACAGCAGCGCGATGAGGGCCGGGAAGAGCGCGAGGATGCCGTAGTACGTCAGTGACGCAGCACGGTCGGTGAGCTGGTCCTCGCTGAACTCCTTCACCGTGCGCTTGAGCGTGCCCATCGTGGTGGGCGCGGTGTCGGCGCCGCGCGGCGCGTTGTCGAAGCGCGTCGAGTTGACCTTGTCGTCCTGCGGGACGGGGTCACCGGCGACGTTGCCGGAGAAGCGGGTGTCCTTCGCAGCGGTCGCGGCGCTGCGGGATCCGGTGGAGCGGGCCATCGGGGGTCCTCCGGTCGGGGCGTTGACGTCGTTCCGCCTCCCGGTGCCCCGGACGGACCCGTTCCATTCGCTGCCCCGGGGGTGTCGCCGATGATCACGCCGCGTGTCGGGTCCGGCACCGAGCACCCGGACGCGCCGGGCTGGACGGACGCGCCGATCTCCCGCACGCCGCCCCCGAGCCCGCTCCGGCCGGCGGGTCCGTCAAGATCGACGTCGTCGGGCCAGGGTCGCCGCCGCGCCGTCCGTCCGTGTGAATCGGGTCACCCCCCGTCAGGTAACGATCACAGGACGACGATTGAGAGGTGGATCCGTGGGGGAACACAGGCCCCGACGACGTGCCGCCCGCGCACCTGGCGGGCCGGTGGAGAGATCGAGAGGACGTTCCACGATGTTGTTCTGGCCGGCAGTGACCCTCCTCGGGTTCCTGGTCCTGACCGGACTGGTGGTCGTGATGGGTGCCTCCAGCACCGCCCGGTACGAGCGCGAGCAGCGGGCCGCGAGCGCGCCCCGTTCCGTGCAGCCGGCTGCCGAGCCGGTGGCCGCGACCGCCGGGACCGCCTGACCCGTCCCACCCCCTCCTCCGGACACACCCCGGCCCCCCAACTCCGGGCCCCCACTCCCAGCCCCCTACTCCGAGGACCTCACCCTCGGGGACCGACCTCCCCGCCGCTTCCTCCCCGCCGCCACCCGCGCCGAGATCGGCGATCTCGGCGCCATCGGAGGCTGATGCCGCCGAGATCGCCGATCTCGGCGGAGGGGTGACCGTCGCAGGCGCGCGGGGTGGGCGCCGCAGGCGCGGGCGGCTGCTACAGCCAGCGCTCGTCGGTGTCCAGGACGGTCCGGTCCAGGCTCTCCAGCAGGTCCAGGTGCACGTGCACCTTCGGCAGCTCGTACAGGTGGAAGTACCGGGCAGCGGCCCGCTTGCCGTCGTAGAAGTCGCCGCTCTCCTCCCGGGTCGCCAGCGCCTGCTCCAGCCACAGCCAGGCGACGACGACGTGGCCGGTCGCCTCCAGGTAGGTGGTCGCGTTGGCGAGGGTGACCGCGGGGTCGCCGGCGTCCCACAGCGTCGCCGTCACCGCGGCCAGGCGGGCCACCGCGGCGTCGAGGTCCGCGGCGAACCGTGCCCACCCGCTGCCGGCCGCGCGGGCGGTGGTCGCGCCGATCGTCTCGGCGAGCAACCGCAGCCCGGCGCCGTCCTGCATCCGGACCTTGCGCCCGAGCAGGTCCAGGCCCTGGATGCCGTTGGTCCCCTCGTGGATGGGGTTGAGCCGGTTGTCGCGGTAGAACTGCTCGACCGGGTAGTCGCGGGTGTAGCCGTAGCCGCCGTGCACCTGGATGGCCAGGTCGTCGGTGACCGGACCCCACTGCGCGGGCCACGCCTTCGCGATCGGGGTGAGCACCTCCAGCAGCAGGTGCGCCCGGTCGCGGGCCCCCTGCGTCTCCCCGGTCTTCTCCTCGTCCACCAGCCGGGCGCAGTACAGGCCGAGCGCCAGGCCGCCCTCGGCGTAGGACTTGGCGGCCAGCAGCATCCGGCGGACGTCGGTGTGCTCGACGATCCGCACCGGCGGGCTGTCCGGGGCCTTCGCGCCGGCCGCGCGGCCCTGGGTGCGGGTGCGCGCGTACTCCAGGGCGTGCAGGTAGCCGGTGTAGCCGAGGACGGTCGCGCCCATCCCGACGCCGATCCGCGCCTCGTTCATCATGTGGAACATGTAGGTGAGGCCGCGGTGCTCCTCGCCGACCAGGTACCCGACCGCGCCGGCCCGCCCGCCGGGGGTGTGCACGCCCTCCCCGAAGTTGAGCAGGGTGTTCGTCGTCCCGCGGTAGCCCATCTTGTGGTTGAGCCCGGCCAGGACGACGTCGTTGCGCTCGCCGAGGGTGCCGCCCGGGCCGACCAGGACCTTGGGGACGACGAACAGCGAGATGCCCTTCACGCCGGGCGGGCCGCCGGGGACCTTCGCCAGCACCAGGTGGACGATGTTCTCGGTCAGCTCGTGGTCGCCGCCGGAGATCCACATCTTGTTGCCGGTCAGCCGGTAGGTGCCGTCGTCCTGGCGCTCGGCGCGGGTGGTGATGTCGGCCAGCGACGAGCCGGCCTGCGGCTCGGACAGGCACATCGTGCCGAACCAGCGACCGGCGACCATCGGCGCCACGTAGGTGTCGATCTGCTCCCGGCTGCCGTGGGCGATGAGCAGTCGCGCGTTGGCCATCGTGAGGAACGGGTAGGCCGACGTGCCGACGTTGGCCGCCTTGAACCAGGCGAACACCGCCTGCCCGACGGTGTGCGGCAACTGCATGCCGCCGAAGCGCTCGTCGAACTCGCCGGCCATCAGGCCCGCCTCGGCGAAGACGTCCAGCGCCCGCCGCACCTCGGGGATCATCTCCACCCGGCCGTCGACGAAGCGCGGCTCGTTCTCGTCGGCGAGCCGGTTGTGCGGGGCGAAGTGCTCGGTCGCGATCTGCTCGGCGAGGTCCAGGACCGCGTCGAACGTCTCGCGGGAGTGCTCGGCGTACCGCTCGCGCTTGGTCAGGCTCTCCACGTCCAGCCACTCGTGCAGCAGGAACTGCAGGTCCCGGCGGTTCAGGATCAGCGAGGACGTGGGCACGGCGGCCTCCCGGGGCGTGCGGCGAGCGGTGCGGCCCACGGTAGGCCGGTTCCCGGCGACCGCTGCGGGGGTAGGTGGCCCCCACACGTCCACCAGGGGGGAACCCGTGCCCAACCCGCTCCTCGACCGCGCCGCCGACGTCGGTGGCGCCCTGCTCGACCGCCTGCAGGGCCTCAAGCTGCCCGGCGTCGGGACGGCCTCGGTCTCCGACGACCCCGAGCGCGCCGCCCGCCGATGGCGCGCGGTGACGGTGCTCCGCCCCGCGGCCGACCTGCCCCTCGACGGCCTCCCCGCCCCGCTCGCCGCGCTCGGCGACCGGGTGGAGGTGCGGGTGACGCCTGCGCCCGGGGACAAGGGCACCGAGCTCGCCGCGCGCTGGCGGGGGCCGGCGTCGGAGGAGGAGCTCGGCCGGCTGCGCGAGGCCCTGCGGGCGGCCAAGCAGCTGCTGGAGACCGGTGAGGTTCTCCGGATGGACCCCCGCCCGCACGGCGACCGGGCGGTGACACCGCAGGGCCGGCTGCTCGACGGGGCCGTCGCGCGCGCCCGGAAGGCGGGGCTGCTGTGAGCGGAGCGGGCCGGGGCAGCGAAAGGAGGACGTCGTGAAGGCCGTGACCTGGACCGGGGTGGACCAGCTGTCGGTGGAGGACGTGCCGGAGCCGCAGATCCTCAACGACCACGACGTGCTCCTGCGGGTGCGGCGGACGACGACCTGCGGCTCGGACCTCCACCTGCTGTCGGGCTACATCCCCTTCATGCGGGCCGGGAACGTGATCGGCCACGAGTTCATGGGCGAGGTCGTCGAGGTCGGCAAGGCCGTGCGGGAGCGGCGGGTGGGCGACCGGGTCGTCGTCGCCTCGTTCGTGTCGTGCGGTTCCTGCTGGTACTGCCGCAACGAGCTGTTCTCCCTGTGCGACAACAGCAACCCGAACCCGGGGATCACCGAGGGGCTGTGGGGCCAGAGCATCGGCGGCTGCATCGGCTACTCGCACGCCGTCGGCGGCTACGCGGGCAGCCACGCGGAGTACGTCCGGGTGCCCTACGCCGACGTGGGCAGCTTCGTCGTCCCCGACGGGGTGTCCGACGACCGGGCGCTGTTCGCCTCCGACGCCGCCGCCACCGCCTTCACCGGCGTCGACCTGGGAGGCGTGCAGCCCGGGGACACGGTCGCGGTGTGGGGCGCCGGCGGCGTCGGCCAGCTCGCCGCCCGCATCTCGGCGCTCGTCGGCGCGGCGCGGGTCGTCGTCATCGACCGGCTGCCCGAGCGGCTCGAGCAGGCCCGCACCCACGCGGGGGCCGAGACCATCGACTACACGACCACCGACGTCGCCGCGGAGCTGCGCGAGCTCACCGGCGGTCGCGGGCCCGACGTGTGCATCGAGGCCGTCGGCATGGAGGCGCACGCCCCGGGCGCGCACGGCGTGTACGACCAGGTGAAGCAGCAGCTGCGACTGCAGACCGACCGGCCCGCCGCCGTCCGCGAGGCCGTCCTGGCCTGCCGGAAGGGCGGCAGCGTCTTCACCCTCGGCGTCTTCGCCTCGACCGTGGACAAGTTCCCGCTCGGTGCGGTGATGAACAAGGGGCTGACGCTGCGCGGGGCGCAGGTGCACGGGCCGCGCTACATCCCCCGCCTGCTGGAGTGGATGGACAGCGGCGAGCTGGTCACCGAGCACCTGGCCACGCACGTCCTGCCGCTGACCGAGGCCCCGCGCGGGTACGAGCTGTTCAAGGAGAAGCAGGACGGCTGCGTCCGCGCCGTCTTCACGCCCTGACGCGGGTCCGGGGGCCGGCGCCGGCGCACCCTGCGGCCGGGTCCCGCACCCTGCGGGCGGGATCCGGCCCGCAGAGACAGCAGGCCGGCCGCAGAGTGGGTCCGCGGATGCCGAGGGCCCGCCTCCCCGAGGGGGAGACGGGCCCTCGGCGGGACCGGACCCGGTGGCGCGAGCCGTCCGGGCGACGCCGTCCTGGCGGCGCCGTCCTAGTGGCGCGGACCGCCGGCGGCGTGGCGCGGGCCGCCGGCGGCATGGCGCGGGCCGCGGGCGGGGGTGCCGTCCCCCGCCGTGCCGGCTCCCGCCGTGCCGGCCCCCGCCGTGCCGGCCCCGGCCGCCGGGCTGACCGACGTCGGTGCGGCGGCCCCCACGGCGCGGGCGGCGTCGTCTTCGGTGCCGGGGCTGCCCGTCGCGGTCGCCTGGTCGGCGTCCTGGCGGGCCTGGATGCCCGACTTGTCCGACAGGGCCAGCTGGGGCAGGAGCAGCATCACGAAGAAGCCGGCCGCCACCACGAGCGCGGCGATCAGGAACACCAGGTCCATGGCCGTGGAGAAGCCGTCGCCGAACGCGTGCACCACCGGCGGCGGCAGCTGCGCCACCTGCGAGGTGTTGCTGAGCGCGGACCCCAGGTCCACCCCGCCGCCGGCCGGGTCGATGCCGGCCTCCCGGAAGGAGTTGCCGATCTCGACCGGCAGCCGGGTGAACAGCACCGAGAGGAAGACCGCGGTACCGATCGTGCCGCCCATCTGCCGGAAGAAGGTGACCGACGAGGTGGCCACGCCCATCTCCCGCGGGGAGACGGCGTTCTGCACCGCGATGATCACCGGCTGGAAGTTGAAGCCCAGGCCGAGGCCGAGCAGGACCATCAGCGGCACGAGCGTCCACACCGAGGTGTCGACGTCCACGATCAGCGACATCCCGAGCAGCGCCCCCGTCATGAGCACGATGCCGACCAGCGGGAACACCTTGTAGCGGCCGGTGCGGCTGATCGCGATGCCCGAGCTCATCGCGCCGGCCATGATCCCGACGACCAGCGGGATCATCTGCAGGCCCGCCTCCGTCGCGCTGGACCCCTTCACGATCTGGAGGTACTGCGGCAGCAGCAGCAGACCGCCGAACATGCCGGCGCCCACCAGGAGGCTGCCGATCCCGGCGACGCTGAAGCTGCGGTTGCGGAACAGGCGCAGGGGCAGCAGGGCGTCCTCGCCGTAGCGCCGCTCGGCCAGGACGAACAGCACGAACCCGAGAGCCGCGACGGCGTAGCAGGTGAGCGAGCGGCCGTCGGTCCAGCCCCAGATGCGGCCCTGCTCCGCGACGATCAGCAGCGGGACGAGGAAGGTGACGAGCGCCAGCGCGCCGGGCCAGTCGATGCGGTGGTCGCGCCGGGTGTGCGGCAGGTGCAGCACCCGCGAGACGACGACGAAGGCGAGGATCCCCAGCGGCACGTTGACCCAGAAGATCCACCGCCAGCCGGCGAGGCCCAGCAGCGACTCCTGCCCGGCGAGGAAGCCGCCGACGACCGGGCCCAGCACGCTGGAGCTGCCGAAGACGGCCATGAAGTAGCCCTGGTAGCGGGAGCGCTCCCGCGGCGGCACGATGTCGGCGATGATCGCCAGGGCCAGCGACATCAGGCCGCCGGCGCCGACGCCCTGGACGGCCCGCCACACGGCCAGCTCGTACATCGACGTGGCGATGCCGCACAGCGCGGAGCCGAGGACGAAGACGGCGATCGCGAACAGGTAGAACGGCCGCCGACCGTAGATGTCGGACAGCTTCCCGTACAGCGGCGTCGAGATCGTCGACGTGATGAGGAACGCCGTCGTCGCCCACGCCTGCAGGTCGAAGCCGTCGAGGTCGTCGGCGATGGTGCGGATCGCCGTGGCCACCACGGTCTGGTCCAGGGCGGCCAGGAACATGGCCACCATCAGCCCGACGATGATCGTGAGGATCTGGCGGTGGGTGAAGCTGCCGTCGGCACCTGCGCCGCCGGCGGGCTGGGCGCCGGGGCCGGCGGTCGCAGGGGTGGTCCGGGTCATCGGGTCTCTCTCGGGGTGGGGAGGGCGTCGGGGGCGGAGTCGGTGGGGAGGACGGCGGCCAGGCCGTCCAGGAGGCGTCCGAAGAGCTCGGTGAGGCCGGCGAGGCTGGCGTCGTCCCAGCCCGCGGTGGCCCGGTCCAGGAGTGCCTCCCGCTCGGCGCGCAGGGAGGCCAGGGCGGCGTGACCCTCGTCGGTGACGAGCAGCCGGCTGGCCCGGCCGTCGGTCTCGTCGGGAACCCGCCGGACCAGGCCGCGCTCGACGAGCGTGGCCACGTGCCGGCTGACGGTGGAGGGGTCGGCGTGCACGAGGTCGGCGAGGGCGCCCTGGCGCAGCGGGCCGAGCCGGACGAGCGGGAACAGCAGCACGAAGGCCGCCCGCTCCCGGCTGTCGCCGGCCGAGGCGGCCTTGAGCGCGTGGATCACGCGCATCATGCGCGGTAGCTGCTCGCCGAGCGTGTGCAGCTGCGCCTGGCGACCGGTGGCGGTGGTCGTGGCGGATGTGGTCACGGGGCCTCCGGGCAGGAGGAGAGGGTGGCGGGTCCGGTGTCGCCGCCAGAACGGATGCACGATACAACCGGTTGTGGGTCGCATGCATGCAGCTGGCCTGGCGCGGTCCGTGATCTCGGGCACGCCGGGAACCGGTCCGACCGGTGGCACGCGCGGGGAGTGGGATCCTGGGAGGCGGTGCGCGCCGGCCGGCGCTCCACGCCCGCCGTGCCGCCGACCCCCGCCACCGGTTCGAGAGGAGCTGTCCCATGGCCGCCGACGCCCCGGCCTCCGGCGACCTCCGCTCCCGGCTGGCGTCGCTGACGCTGGAGGACGCGCACCGGCTCGGTCGCCGTCTCGACGGCACCCGGCGCACCCGCGACCCCGAGGCGCGGGCCCGGCAGGTCGAGCGCGTCGCCGTCGACGTCGCGGCCGCCGAGGAGCGCATCGCCCGCCGCCGCGCCGCCGTCCCGCCCGTCACGTACCCGGCCGAGCTGCCGGTCTCCGCGCGCCGCGACGACATCGCCGCGGCGCTGCGCGACCACCAGGTCGTGGTCGTCGCCGGGGAGACCGGGTCGGGCAAGACGACGCAGCTGCCCAAGATCGCCCTCGAGCTCGGCCGCGGGGTGCGCGGGCGGATCGGGCACACCCAGCCGCGGCGGATCGCGGCCCGCACGGTGGCCGAGCGGATCGCCGAGGAGCTGGAGCGGCCGCTGGGCGACGTCGTCGGCTGGAAGGTCCGGTTCACCGACCAGGTCTCGGACTCGACGCTGGTCAAGGTCATGACCGACGGCGTGCTGCTCGCCGAGATCGCGCACGACCGGCTGCTGCGCCAGTACGACACGCTGATCATCGACGAGGCCCACGAGCGCAGCCTCAACATCGACTTCCTGCTGGGCTACCTGGCGCGGATCCTGCCCCGCCGTCCCGACCTCACGGTCGTCATCACCTCGGCGACGATCGACGTCGACCGGATCGCGAAGCACTTCGCGCAGGACGGCGTAGAGGTCCCCGTCGTCGAGGTGAGCGGGCGCACCTACCCGGTCGAGGTCCGCTACCGCCCCGTGGTCGACCCCGACGACCCGGACGCCGACCCCGACCGCGACCAGGTGTCGGCGATCGGCGACGCGGTCGGGGAGCTGGTGCAGGAGGGCCCGGGCGACGTCCTGGTCTTCCTCGCGGGCGAGCGGGAGATCCGTGACACCGCCGACGCCCTCACCGACCGCTTCCCGGGCGTCGAGGTGCTGCCCCTCTACTCCCGCCTGTCGGCCGCCGAGCAGCACCGGGTCTTCGAGCGGCACACCGGCCGGCGGGTCGTGCTGGCCACCAACGTCGCCGAGACCTCGCTGACCGTGCCCGGCATCCGCTACGTCGTCGACCCGGGGACGGCGCGCATCTCCCGGTACAGCGCGCGCACCAAGGTGCAGCGGCTGCCCATCGAGCCGGTCAGCCAGGCCTCGGCCCGGCAGCGGTCGGGCCGGTGCGGCCGCACCTCCGACGGCATCGCGATCCGCCTCTACACCGAGGACGACTTCGACTCCCGGCCCGAGTACACCGACCCGGAGATCCTGCGCACCAGCCTCGCGTCGGTGCTGCTGCAGATGGCCTCGCTCGACCTGGGTGACGTCGCCGAGTTCCCCTTCATCGACCCGCCGGACCGGCGCGCGGTCGCCGACGGGCTGGCCCTGCTCGAGGAACTGGGGGCGCTCGACGAGCACGGGAAGCTCACCCCCACCGGCCGGGCGCTGGCCGCGCTGCCGCTGGACCCGCGGATCGCCCGGATGGTGGTGGAGGCCGACCGCCGCGGGGTGCTCGACGAGGTGCTGGTCATCGCCGCCGGGCTGACCATCCAGGACCCGCGGGAGCGCCCGGCCGAGCACCAGCAGGCCGCCGACCAGTCGCACGCCCGGTTCGCCGACGAGCACTCCGACTTCCTGGCGCTGCTCAACCTCTGGCGGTACCTGGAGGAGCAGCAGGACGCGCTCAGCGGCAGCGCCTTCCGCCGCACCGTGAAGCGGGAGTTCCTGCACTACCTGCGCATCCGCGAGTGGCAGGACCTGCACGGCCAGCTGCGCAGCACCGCCCGCCGCCTGGGCATGACCCCGACCGGGCTCGCGACCGAACCCGACGAGCGCGGCATCACCACCGCCCTGCTGGCCGGGTTCCTCTCCCAGATCGGCCTGCAGGTCGAGGGGCCGCCGGCGCGGCGGGGCGGGCCGGAGACGCAGCGCAGGGACGGCGACCGGCGCCGCGGGAGCCGCGAGTACCTGGGCCCCCGCAACACCCGCTTCGTCATCGCCCCCGGCACCCCGCTGGCCCGCAAGCCACCGCGCTGGGTCGTCGCCGCCGAGCTGGTGGAGACCAGCCGGCTGTTCGCCCGCACCGTCGCCCGCATCGACCCCGAGACCGTCGAGCAGCTCGCCGGCCACCTGGTGAAGCGGGAGTACTCCGAACCGCGGTGGGACGCCAAGCGCGGCTCCGTCGTCGCCACCGAGCGGGTCACGCTGTACGGGCTGCCGCTCGTCGGCGGCCGCCGCGTGCAGTACGGCTCCATCGACCCCGTCGTCTCCCGCGAGCTGTTCGTCCGGCACGCGCTGGTGCAGGGCGAGTGGAGCACGCACCACCGCTTCTGGGCCGACAACCAGCGGGCGCTGGAGCGGGTCGCGGAGCTGGAGGAGCGGGCCCGCCGGCGCGACATCCGGGTCGACGACGAGACGCTGTTCGAGCTCTACGACGCCCGCGTGCCGGCCGACGTCGTCTCCACCCGGCACTTCGACCGGTGGTGGAAGGAGGCCCGGCGCCGCACACCGGACCTCATGACCCTCACCGTCGAGGAGCTGACGAACGCCGCGGCCGCCGGGCAGGTCCGCGAGGAGGACTTCCCCGACGCCGTCCCGCTGACGCAGGGGCTCACCCTCCCGCTGTCCTACGCCTTCGCCCCCGGCGCGCCCGAGGACGGCGTCACCGTCGACGTCCCGCTGGCGGTGCTCGACGCCGTCGCCGAGCGGACGGCGGGCGCCTCGCTGGCCTTCACCGTGCCGGGGCAGCGCGAGGAGCTGGTGACGGCGCTGCTGCGCACCCTGCCCAAGCAGACCCGCCGAGCGCTCGTGCCGATCCCCGACCGGGTGCGCGAGGTGCTGCCGCGCATCGACCCGACCGAGCCGCTGCTGCCGGCGCTGGAGCGGGAGCTGCGCCGGGCCGCCGCCGTCGTCGTCCCGCCGGACGCGTGGGTGCCCGAGCAGGTGCCCGACCACCTGCGCGCCACCTTCCGCGTGGTCGACGACCGGCAGCGCACGCTGGCCCGCGGCAAGGACCTGGCCGCGCTGCGTGCCGAGGTGGCGCCGCAGGCCCGGGCGAGCCTGGCCCGGGCCGCGGTCGACCTGGAGCGCACCGGGCTGACCGCGTGGACCGTCGGCGACCTGCCCCGCACGGTCGAGGTCAGCCGCGGCGGCCACGTGGTCGCCGCCTTCCCCGCCGTCGTCGACGAGGGCGAGACCGCCGGTGTCCGCGTGGTGGCCACCGAGGCCGAGGCCGTGCGGCTGCACCGGCGGGGGGTGCGCCGGCTGCTGGTGCTGGCCGCCGGCTCCCCGGCCCGGCAGATCGCCAAGGGGCTGGGCCCGCGGTCGCGGCTGGCCCTGCAGTTCAACCCCGACGGCGAGATCCCCGACCTGGTCGCCGACTGCGTCGACGCCGCCGCGGACGAGCTGATCGTCGCGGCCGGCGGGCCGCCGCGCGAGGAGGCCGCCTTCGCCGCGCTCGTGGAGACCGCCCGCGCGCAGCTGCCGGGGCTCACGAAGGACGTCGTCACCCGGGTGGAGGCCGTGCTCACGCAGGCCCGGGAGGTCGCCGTCGCGCTCGGTGCGGCGCCCGGCCGGCGGGTGCCCGAGGCCGCCGTCGTCGACCTGCGCCGGCAGATGGCCGGCCTGCTGCACAAGGGCTTCGTGGCGGCGATCGGCCGGCGGCGGCTGCCCGACGTCGTCCGCTACCTGCGGGGCATGGCGCACCGGCTGGAGAAGCTGCCGGCCAACGCCGCCCGCGACGCGCTGTGGACCCAGCAGGTCGAGGCCGTGGCCGCCGAGTACGAGCAGCTGCGCCGGCAGGTGCCGCCCAGCGGCGCGCCCGACGACCCGGTCACCGCGGTGCGCTGGATGGTGGAGGAGCTGCGGGTGGCCCTGTTCGCCCAGCAGCTGGGCACCCCGCGCGCGGTGTCCGAGCAGCGCATCTACAAGGCGATCGACCGCATCTCCGCCTGACCGGCCGCCGGTGTGACACCGGGCGGCGGGGGTTTGACCGCCGGGGGCGCCGGGGACGGGCCAGGGGACCAGTCCACGCAGTCGAAGGAGATGTGCGATGAGCGAGCCCGGTTCGCAGCCAGCCGGTGAGGGCCTGTCCGACGAGGAGATGATCGAGACCGTCGCCGGCCAGACCGACAGCGCGTCGGAGAACGCCGACACCGCGGGCAAGGACTGGTCGGGCAAGGACCTCGACCCGCCCGCCCCCAGCGCCGAGGGCTGACCGCACCGGCGCCGCCCTCGGCCGGGGGCGGCGCCGCCGCGCCGGGGTGCCGGGAGACGCAGGTCACTGCCAGACTGCGGATCGACCGCGGTGGACGGCAGAGGGACGGTGCGGCACATGGGCGCGACGACGGCGATCTCGGCGGGCCTCTCCACGACCCCGGCCTCCTCGGCAGCGGTCGAACCGGCCCGCCCGCGGTGGCTCCGGCCTGCCCGGACGGCCGCCCGCTACGCCGTCCGCCACGCCCTCCCCGCCGTCGTCCTGTCGCGCGCCTCGCGCAGCGGTGACCCGCTCGGCCGCCTGCTCCGCGACCCCGCCCTGCGCGACCAGCCGTACGCCGTCCACGAGCAGCTGCGCGCGGCCGGACCGCTGGCGCCTGCCGCCATGGGTCTGGTGACCACCTCCCACGCCGTCGCCCACGAGGTGCTCCGGTCGGACCGCTTCGGCCTCGGCTGGGGCGGCCCGCTCCCGCGCCCGATCGCCTGGGCGCTCCGCTTCGGCGACGAGCTGGACGCCACGGGCGTCGCCGAGCCGCCCTCGATGCTGGCGGTGGACCCGCCGACCCACACCCGCTACCGGCGGCTGGTCAGCCGGGCGTTCACCCCCCGCGCGACCGCCGCCTTCGAGCCGATGATCCGCCGGACGGCCGAGGAGCTCCTGGACGGCCTGGACGGCCGGCGCGGTCCGGTGGACCTCGTCGACGGCTTCGCCGCGCAGCTGCCGGTGCTGGTCATCGGCGAGCTGCTCGGCGTCCCCGTCGACCGCCGGGAGGACTTCCTGCGCTGGGGGGCCGCGGCCGCGGCGACCCTGGACCCCGGGCTCCCGCTGCGCCGTTACGTCGCGTGCGAGCGGGCGCTGCGCGAGATGCACGCCTTCCTGCGCGACCACTTCGCCCGGCTGCGCCGCGACCCCGGCGACGACCTCGTGAGCCGGCTGGTGGGGCTGCCCGGCGAGGAGGCGCTGACCGAGCGCGAGCTGCACGCCACCGTGATGCTGCTGCTCGGCGCCGGCTTCGAGACGACGGTCAACCTGCTGGGCAACGCCGTGGTCGCCCTGGACGCCCACCGCGACCAGTGGGAGGCCCTCCGCGCCGAGCCGGCCGGCTGGGCCAACGCCGTCGAGGAGTCGCTGCGGTACGACAGCCCCGTCCAGCTCACCGCGCGCACGGCCCAGGCAGACGTCGAGGTGGCCGGCCGGACGGTGCCCGCCGGGACCCAGGTCACCGTGCTGCTGGGGGCGGCCAACCGGGACCCCGACGTCTTCGCCGACCCCGCCCGCTTCGACGTCACCCGGGGCAACGCCCGCGACCACCTGGCCTTCTCCGCCGGCGTGCACTACTGCGTCGGCGCCGGCCTGGCCCGACTGGAGGGGGAGGTGGCGCTGCGGGTCCTGTCCGAGCGCTTCCCCCGGCTGCGGGTGGCGGCCCGGCCGCAGCGCCGCGACCTGCGCACCCTGCGCGGCTTCGAGGTCCTGCCGGTCACCCTCGGCTGAGGACGGCGCCCCTCAGCCGCCGGCGGCCGGCACGAGGCGCTCGTCGGCGGCGGGGAGGACGGCGTCGCGGGCGGCGCCCCAGCCGGCCCACGCCATGGGGACGACGGCGACCAGCAGCACCACCAGCGGCCACGACCAGCCGTCCGTGAGGTCGTGCAGCGCCCCCAGCAGGAGCGGTCCCGAGGCCGCGACGAGGTAGCCCACGCACTGCGCGACGCCGCCGAGCCGGGCCGAGACCAGCGGCGTGGGGCTGCGCAGCACGATCAGGGTCAGCGCCAGGGCGAAGCCCGAGCCCTGCGCCACGCCCCACGCGCACACCCACGCGACGGTGCCCGCGGTGGGGGAGAGCAGCAGCCCGGTCAGGCCGACGGCGTAGGCGGCCACGACGGCGAGCACCAGCGGCCGCTGGCCGCGCATCCGGCCGGCCTGCGCGGGGGCCAGCAGCGCCCCGGCCGCGCCGACGACGTTGGACAGGCCGAGCAGCAGGCCGCCCTCACCGCGCGGCACCCCGGCGTCGGCGAGCAGCGTGGGCAGCCACGCGGCCACCGCGTAGAACTGCACGCTCTGCAGGGCGAGGAACGCGCAGACCCGGCGGGCCAGCGGCAGCCGCAGCAGCGCCCAGGAACCGCCGGGCGGGGGCGGCCCGGCGCCGCGGCGGGCCCGGCCGGTACCGGCCACGGGCAGCCACAGGACCAGCGCGGCCAGGGCCACGCACAGCCACAGGCCCAGCGCGGTGCGCCAGCCGACGCCCAGCGCCGCGGCCAGCGGCAGGGTCAGCGCGGCACCGGCGGCCGCCCCGACGTTCAGCGCCGCCGAGTAGGCGCCCATCACCGCCCCCGGGCGGGCGAACTCCCGCTTCACGTACGCCGGCAGCAGCACGTTGGCCAGCGCGATGGCCGCGCCGGCCAGCAGGCTGCCGGCGTACAGCAGGGCGACCGGCGACAGCAGCCGCAGCGCGATGCCGGCCGCCAGCAGCACCAGCGAGGCCGCGACGGCGGTCTCCAGCCCGACCCGCTGCGCCAGCCTCGGCGCCACGGGCGCGAACGCCCCGAAGCACAGCACCGGCAGCGTGGTGAGCAGCCCGGCCAGGGCCGAGGACAGGCCCGTGTCGGCCCGCAGGTCCGCCAGCAGCGGCGCGACGGCGACGACGGCCGGCCGCTGGTTCAGCGCCACCGCCACGATCGCGGCGACGAGCAGCCCGGTGGCGGCCCGCGAGCGCGCGGCCCCGGTCTGCTCCATCCCCACCAGCCCACCACACCGGGGGCGCGGCCGCCCCGCCGGGAGGCCGGCGGGGCCGCCCGGGCGAACCGCCTGGTGGGGACGCGCGGCAGGCGACGTCCGCCGTGGTAGTCATGGACGCCGACAGCAGGGAGACCGCGCATGAGCATCCTGGGGACCCGGGTGGTCCGCACCGAGGACCCGCTGTTCCTCACCACGGGGGCGACCTACACCGACGACCTGGTCGACGAGCGCCTCGAGGGCGCGGTGCACGCGACGTTCGTGCGCTCGCCCGTGGCGCACGCCCGCATCGCCTCGATCGACACCGCCGATGCCGCCGCCGCGCCCGGGGTCGTCGCCGTGCTGACCGCCGAGGACCTGGCCGGCGTCCCCGACCAGCGGCCGATGCTGCCGATGTACCCGGCCGACACCGCCCAGCCCCTGCTGGCGCGCGACGTCGTGCGGTTCGTCGGGGAGCCGGTCGCGGTCGTGCTGACCGAGGACCGCTGGTCCGGTGAGGACGCCGCCGAGCTCGTGGCGGTGGACTACGAGCCGCTGCCGGCCGTCGTCGACCCGCGGGACGCGCTGCGCGACGAGGTCCTGCTGTTCCCCGGCGCCGGTACGAACGTCGTCTTCCAGCGGGCGTCCGACGCCGCGCGGGCGGCCGGCGGCGCCGACCTCGACGCCGCCGCGGGCGCCGGGGACGGCGGGGAGGCCCCCGACGCGTTCGCCGCCTGCGAGGTCGTCGTCACCCAGGAGGTGCTCAACCAGCGGGTCGCCGTGGCGCCGCTGGAGGTCCGGGCGGGTGCGGCGGCGTGGGGTGAGGACGGCCGGCTGACGGTGTGGCTGCCCAACCAGGGCGCCCAGGGCAGCAAGCGCTCGTTGAAGACCATGCTGGGCCTCGACGCGGCCGCCGTGCGGGTGGTCACCCCCGACGTCGGGGGCGCGTTCGGGGCCAAGTTCGGCGCCGACGTCGAGCACGCCGTCGTGGCGGTGGCGGCCCGGGTCACCGGGCGGCCGGTCCGGTGGGTGGAGACCCGCTCGGAGAACATGGTCGCGATGACCCACGGCCGGGCCCAGGTGCAGACCGTGACCATCGGCGGGGACCGCAGCGGCCGCATCCGCGCCTACCGGCTGCACGTGCTGCAGGACAGCGGCGCCTATCCCCGGTTCGGGGCCGTGCTGCCGTCGATGACGATGCTCATGGCGCCGGGCGTCTACGACATCGAGACGGTGGAGTCCTCGTTCGTCAGCGTCGTCACCAACACCACGCCCGTCGGCGCCTACCGCGGCGCGGGCCGGCCGGAGGCGACCGCGGCGATCGAGCGGGCCGTGGACCTGTTCGCCGCCGAGATCGGGATGGACCCGGCCGAGGTGCGCCGGCGCAACCTGCTCGCGCCCTTCACCGAGCCGCTGATGAGCAAGGGCGGGGCGCTGTACGACTCCGGGGACTACCCGGCGGTGCTCGACGCCGTCCTCGAGGCGGCGGACTACCCCGCCCTGCGCGCCGAGCAGGCGGCCCGCCGCGAGCGGGGCGACGTCCGCCAGCTGGGGCTGGGGCTCAGCGTCTACGTGGAGATCACCGGCGCCGGCAGCGAGGCCGGCGACCCGAACGAGAACGCGACCGTCGAGCTGCACCCCGACGGCAGCGCGACGATCCTGACCGGCACCTCCCCGCACGGGCAGGGCCACGCGACCGTGTGGGCGATGCTCGCCAGCGAGGAGCTGGGCGTCCCCCTGGAGAGGATCACCCTGCGCTGGGGCGACACCGACCTCGTGCCGCAGGGCGGCGGCACCGGCGGCTCCCGCAGCCTGCAGCTGGGCGGCGCGGCGGTCCGGCAGGCGGCCGCGGAGCTGCTGGAGGTCGCGCGGGAACGCGCCGCCGCGGTGCTGGAGGTGGACCCGGGCGACCTGGTGGTCGACCCGTCGGTCGCCGGGCTCGCCGTCGCCGGCGTGCCGGGGGCGGCGGTCTCCTACGCGCAGCTGGCCGCGGCGGAGCCGCTGCTGGTGCATGCCACGTTCTCGCAGCCGGGCTCCACCTATCCCTTCGGCGCGCACCTCGCCGTGGTCGAGGTCGACGTGGAGTCGGGCAAGGCGGAGGTCGTCCGGCTGGTGGCGGCCGACGACGCCGGCACGATCGTCAACCCGCTGATCGCCGAGGGGCAGCGGCACGGCGGTCTCGCCCAGGGCGTGGCGCAGGCGCTGCTCGAGGAGGTCCTCTACGACGACGAGGGCAACCCGAACACCTCGACCTTCGCCGACTACCCGATCGTGTCGGCCACCGAGGTGCCGAGCTTCGAGCTCGTCCCGTCGGAGACGCCGACCAGCTACAACCCGCTGGGCGCCAAGGGCATCGGCGAGGCCGGCACCATCGGCGCCACCCCGGCCGTGCACAACGCGGTCGTCGACGCCGTCGCCCACCTCGGCGTCCGGCACGTCGACATGCCCACCACCCCGATGCGGGTGTGGCGGGCGCTCCAGCAGGCCACCCAGCACGCTCCCACCGGAGGGGACTCCTGATGCAGGTGACGGTGACCGTCAACGGCGCCGAGCGGACCGACGACGTCGAGCCGCGGATGCTGCTGGCCCACTACCTGCGCGAGGTGCGCGGGCTGCGGGCCACCAACGTCGGCTGCGACACCACCTCGTGCGGTGCGTGCACGGTGCTCGTCGACGGGCTGACCGTGAAGTCGTGCACCGTGCTCGCCGTCGCCACCGACGGCGCGCAGGTCACGACGCTGGAGGGGCTGGCCGGGCCGGACGGCGAGCTGCACCCGGTGCAGGCCGCGTTCCGCCAGGAGCACGGCCTGCAGTGCGGCTTCTGCACCCCCGGCATGGTGATGGCCGCCGTCGGGCTGCTGGCCGCCGACCCCGACCCGAGCGAGCGGCGGGTCCGGGAGGGCCTCGAGGGCAACCTGTGCCGCTGCACGGGCTACCACAACATCGTCCGCGCGGTGCAGGCCGCGGCCCAGGCCGGTCCGGCCGCCGGCCGGGTCCCCGGCGCGCCCGAGGTCACGGCATGACCGGGCTCGCGAGGTCATGCGGGGGCAGAGCATCCCGGATCGTGCGGACGACGAGCGCCAGCGAGGAGGCCGCGTGATCCCCGGGCCGTTCGAGTACGTCCGGGCCGGTTCGGTCGACGAGGCGATCGCGGCGCTGGTCGAGCACGGCGACGACGCGAAGCTGATGGCCGGCGGGCACTCGCTGCTCCCGCTGATGAAGCTCCGCCTGGCGATGCCCGCGGTGGTCGTGGACATCAGCCGCGTCCCCGGCCTGTCCTACACCCGCGTGGACGGCGACGAGCTGGTCCTGGGCGCGGGCACCCGGCACTTCGAGCTGGAGGGCTCCGACGTCGTCCGCGCGGAGGCGCCGCTGCTGGCGCACACCGCCGGCCTGGTGGGTGACCCGCAGGTGCGCCACCGCGGCACGCTCGGGGGGACCGTGGCGCACAGCGACCCCGCCTCGGACCTGCCGACCGCGCTGCTGGCCCTCGGCGGCTCGGTCGTGGCGCAGGGTCCCGCGGGCCGCCGCACCATCCCGCTCACCGGCTTCTGGCTGGGCTTCTTCGAGACGGCGCTGGAGCCCGACGAGGTCGTCGTCGAGGTCCGCGTGCCGCGCACCGGCGCGGCCGGTTGGGGCTACGAGAAGTTCACCCGGCGGGCCAACGACTGGCCGATCGTCGCGGCAGCCGCGGTCGACGGCCGCGTCGCCCTGGCCAACATGGGCGGCACCGTCCTGCGGGCGTCCGCCACGGAGGCGGCCCTGGCCGGCGGGGCGTCGATCGCCGACGCCGCCGCGCTGGCCGACGAGGGGACGAGCCCGCCGGCGGACATGCACGCCGACGCCGGGTACCGGCGGCACCTGGCCCGGCTGCTCACCCGCCGCGCCCTGGAGCGGGCCGCCGCGGCCTAGCCGAGGCGTCGGGACGGCCCCCTCGCAGGGGCCCACCGCGAGCGGTGGGGGCGAGGGGGCCTGGCCTCAGCCGGCGGGGGTGAGCATCCCGGCGCCGACGGTGGCGTTCGTCGCCTCGTCGACCAGGATGAACCGGCCGGTCACCCGGTTGCGCAGGTAGTCGTCGACGAACAGTGGCTGGGTCGTGCGCAGCTTGACCCGGCCGATGTCGTTGAGGCCGAGCTCGGTCGCGTCCGGATCGCGGTGCAGCGTGTTCACGTCCAGCCGGTAGGCCAGCTCCTTGACCATCGCCCGCACCGTGCGGGTGGTGTGCTTGACCGCCAGCCGCTGCCGCGGGCGCAGCGGCTCGTCGGTCATCCAGCAGACCAGCGCGTCGAGGTCCTGGGTGACCGCCGGGGCGTTCTGCGGCCGGCAGATCAGGTCGCCGCGGGAGACGTCCAGGTCGTCGGCCAGCCGCACGGTCACCGACATCGGCGCGAAGGCCTCCTCGACCGGCCCGCGGGGCCCGTCGATGCCCGCGATCGTCGTCGTCAGGCCGCTGGGCAGCACCTGCACCTCGTCGCCGACCCGCAGCACGCCGCTGCCGACCGTGCCGGCGTAGCCGCGGTAGTCGTGGAAGTCCGCCTGGCCCGCGGCGTGCAGCTGCGGCCGGATGACGTACTGCACCGGGAAGCGCGGGTCGGTGAGGTTGCGGTCGCCGGCCACGTGCACGTGCTCCAGGTGGTGCAGCAGCGTCGGCCCCTCGTACCAGGGGGTGTTCGGCGAGTGGGTGACGACGTTGTCCCCGTGCAGCGCCGAGATGGGGACGACGGTCAGGTCGGGCACCGACAGCTTGGCGGCGAAGGCGCTGAACTCGTCGGCGATCGCCTCGAAGCGCTCCTCCGACCAGTCGACCAGGTCCATCTTGTTGACGGCGACGACCAGGTGCGGCACCCGCAGCAGCGAGGCGAGGAACGCGTGCCGGCGGCTCTGCTCCAGCAGGCCCTTGCGCGCGTCGACCAGCACGATCGCCAGGTCGGCGGTGGAGGCGCCGGTGACCATGTTCCGGGTGTACTGCACGTGCCCGGGGGTGTCGGCGAGGACGAAGGTCCGCCGCGGGGTGCTGAAGTAGCGGTAGGCGACGTCGATGGTGATGCCCTGCTCACGCTCGGCGCGCAGCCCGTCGGTGAGCAGCGCCAGGTCGACGTGGTCGCCCTTGCTGGCGCGGGCCACCGCCTCGTACTGGTCCTCGAACACGGCCTTGCTGTCGTACAGCAGGCGGCCGATCAGCGTGCTCTTGCCGTCGTCCACGGAGCCGGCGGTGGCGATCCGGAGGATGTCCTTGCGGGCCGTGGCGATCTCGGCCGCGTGCTCGGCGACCGGGGAGTGCACGTCGACCGCGCGGTCCTGCGACCCCATCAGAAGTAGCCCTCCTTCTTGCGGTCCTCCATGGCGGCGTCGCTGACCTTGTCGTCGCCGCGGGTCGCGCCGCGCTCGGTCATCCGGGTCACCGCGATCTCGGCGATGACCTCCTCCACCGTGATCGCCTGCGAGCGCACCGCGGCGGTCAGGTTGGCGTCCCCGACGGTGCGGTAGCGGACGGTCTCGCGGAACACGTGCTCGCCGTCACGCGGGCGGATGAACTCGTTGACCGCGTACAGCATCCCCTGCCGCTCGACGACCTCCCGCTCCTGCGCGAGGTAGAGCGGCGGGATCGCGATGTGCTCGCGGGCGATGTACTGCCAGATGTCGAGCTCGGTCCAGTTCGACAGCGGGAAGACGCGGATGGACTCCCCGACGTGGATCCGGCCGTTGTAGAGGTCCCACAGCTCCGGCCGCTGGTTCTTCGGGTCCCACTGGCCGAACTCGTCGCGGAAGGAGAACACCCGCTCCTTGGCGCGCGCCTTGTCCTCGTCGCGCCGGGCGCCGCCGAACAGCGCGGTGAACCCGTGCTCCTCGACCGCGTCCAGCAGCACCGGCGTCTGGATGCGGTTGCGGGAGCCGTTGGGCTCCTCCCTGACCGTGCCGGCGGCGATCGCGTCGGGCACCGAGGCGACGACCAGCTCCACCCCCAGCTCGGCGACCCGCTTGTCGCGGAACTCCAGGACCTCGGGGAAGTTCAGCCCGGTGTCCACGTGCATGACCGGGAACGGGATGCGTGCCGGCGCGAACGCCTTGCGGGCGAGCTCGAGCATCACGATCGAGTCCTTGCCGCCGGAGAACAGCAGCACCGGCCGCTCGAGCTCGGCGGCCACCTCGCGGATGACGTGGACGGACTCGGCCTCCAGCGTCTCCAGCTGGGTCAGCCGGTAGTCAGGGCTCGTCACGGTGCAGGGCCTTCGCAGACTCGGGGACGGCGGTCGGTACGGGCGTACCGGGACACCCTCGAACCGGCACCAACCGCACCGGTTCGGGAGGGATTCCCGCACCAGTGTCCGGCATGGGCCTCAGCGGGCTGCGGCCAGGAGGGCGGGAGCCAGCTCCGGGCGGCAGACGAGCAGGTCCGGCAGCCACGGGTCGGGCTCGTTGTAGCGCAGCGGGGAGCCGTCCAGGCGGGTGGCGTGCAGCCCGGCGGCCAGCGCGACGGCGACGGGCGCGGCGGAGTCCCACTGGTACATCCCGCCGGCGTGCACGTAGGCGTCGGCCTCGCCGCGGACGACCGCGGTCACCTTGAAGCCGGCCGACCCCATCGGCACGAGTTCCCCGCCGACCGCGGCCGCGGCGGCGCCGGCCACGGCGGGCGGGCGGGTGCGGCTGACCGCGATCCGGGGGCGGGACGACGCGGCGGCGGGCGGGGCGGGCGGCGGGTCGGTGACCAGCACCTCGCCGAGCCCCGGCAGGGCGACAGCGGCGGCCGTGAGCCCGCCGCCGGCCCACAGCGCCACGTGCACCGCCCAGTCGGAGCGGCCGGGCTCGCCGTACTCGCGGGTGCCGTCGAGCGGGTCGACGATCCACACCCGGCCGGCGGTCAGCCGGCGGGCGTCGTCGGCGGCCTCCTCGCTGAACACCGCGTCCCCGGGGCGCCGCCCGGCCAGCACCGCGGCGATGGCCCGCTGCGCCGCGGCGTCGCCGGCGTCCCCCAGCTCGCGGCCGGTGCGCCCGCCCGCGCGCAGCTCCAGCAGCACGGCGGCCGCGGCCCGCGCCGCCTCGGCGGCGACCTGCACGTCGGTCGGGGCGTCCGGCCCGGTGGCGGTCACGGGGCCTCGAGCGCGGCCGGGCCGTCCGCGGGGGTGGGGACCGGCGCGGTCGCGTCCGTGGGGCGGCCGGGCGGGCTGTGCCGCCCGGACCCGTCGGTCACTCCGGCGAAGTAGTCGCGGACGGTCTCCCGGCGCGGGGTGACGAAGACGCCGCGCGCCTCCACGAGCACCCGGTCGGGCTCGGCGGCCGGCGCGATCGTCCCGGCGACGACGGTGCGGCGTCCCGCGGTCTCCAGCACCCGGCCGGTCAGCACCACCGGGGTGTCCAGCGGCACGGGGGCGCGGTAGTCCAGCTCCAGGCGCACGGTCATGCCCCACAGGCCGGCGCGGATCACCGCGGTCCCCAGGACCTGGTCCAGGACCAACCCGCTCATGCCGCCGTGCAGGAACCCCGGCGGCCCCTCGTAGGCCAGGCCGAAGGTGGTCTCGGCGGCCACCCCGCCGTCCACGGCCCGGAGGGCGAGCGGCGGCGCGAACGCGCTGCCGGCCCCGCTGACCGGGTTGTACACCCGGCGGAAGGCGCGGACGTCGTCCAGCGGCGAGAGGCGGCCGGCCGGGCGCTGCCGGGCCGCCAGGCGCGCCGTGACCTCCCGCGCGCCCGCGGCGGCGGCGCGGATCTCCGCGGCCGCGACGTCGGTGCGCACCGAGGCGTCGACGAGGCCCCGCAGCGCGTCCCCGAGCTCGGCGACCGCGGCCATCAGGTCCGGGTCGGGCGGCGGGGCGGCGTCGTCGCTGTGCACGGGCCCGACGGTAGCCAGGCGGCGGCACCGCTCAGCCGGGTACCCCGGCGGTGCCCGGCGGGCCGCTGCGGGGCAGCCGCACGGTGAAGACGGCGCCCGCGCCGGGCGCCGTCGCCAGGTCGACCGTCCCGCCGTGCGCCGCCACCAGCGAGGCCACGATGGCCAGGCCCAGGCCGGTGCCGCCGGCGGCACGGTTGCGGCTGGGGTCGGCGCGGTAGAAGCGCTCGAACACCCGCGCGGCGTCGGACCCCGCCATCCCCGGGCCCTCGTCGGCGACCCGCACGAGGACGCAGCCGCCGTCCTCGTCGTCCCCCGCCGGCCCCGCCTCCTCGGCGAGGGTCACCGTCACCCGGGCGTCGCGCGGGGTGTGCACCAGCGCGTTGGTGACCAGGTTGCCCACCACCTGGCGCAGCCGCGCCTCGTCCCCGAGCACCACCGGCATCTCGGTCATGGCCGGGTCCAGCACCAGCTCCAGCGGGCGGTCGGGCTGCAGTGCGCGGGCGTCGTGGACGGCGTCGCCGGCGACCTCGGCGAGGTCGACCGGGGTGACCGTCAGCGGCCGCTGCTGGTCCAGGCGGGCCAGCTGCAGGAGGTCCTCGACCAGCAGGCCCATCCGGGCGCCCTCGGACTCGATGCGCTGCATCAGCCGCGCCACCTCCTCGGGATCGCGGACGGCGCCCTGGCGGTACAGCTCGGCGAAGCCGCGGATCGAGGTCAGCGGGGTGCGCAGCTCGTGGCTGGCGTCGGCGACGAACTGGCGCATGCGCCCCTCCGAGGCGCGCGCCTGCTCCTCGGACACCCGCTGGGCGGAGAAGGCGCTCTCGATCCGCGCCAGCATCACGTTCAGCGCGTTGGCCAGCCGGCCCACCTCGGTCCGCTCGTCCCCGGCGGGCACCCGGCGGCTCAGGTCGCCGGCGGCGATCGCCCGCGCGGTGGCGCCGACCTCCTCCAGCGGCCGCAGGCTGTTGCGCACGAGCACGAAGCCGGCCACGCCCAGCAGCGTCAGGGCGATCAGCCCGACGACGAGCTCGATGCGCACGAGGCGGCCGATGGCCCGCTGGTCGGCCTCCAGATCGGTGCCGATGACCAGGCGGTAGCCGGCCGGCAGGTCGCCGGCCAGGACGCGCCACTGCGTCCGGTCGTCGGCGGAGGAGACGGTGACCGGCTCGTCCGGGCCGAGGCCGGGGCCCAGGTCGTCGGCGTCCACGTCGGGCAGGCGGTCGGGGTCCGACGGTCCCTGCAGGGGCCGCACCTGGTCCTCGCCCGGGGCGATGCAGGCGTAGTACGCCGACCCCGGCGGCAGCGCGGCGTACTGGCCGTCCTGGCAGGCGCCGAGGATGCGGCGGTCGTACTCGGCGTCGTGGATGCCCGCCTGCAGCCGGTCGTCCTGCTGGTCGAGCAGGTAGCCGCGCAGCAGCGAGGTCGCCGCCAGCCCGGTGGCGAGCAGGGCGAACGCCACCAGCGCCACCAGCAGCGCCACCAGGGTGACGCGCAGCGGCACCCGGGGAGCCGGCCGGGGACGCTGCGACGGGGAGGTCGGGAGGTGTTCGATCACGAACCCCGCGGCAGCCGCAGCGTGTAACCGACCCCGCGGATGGTGTGCAGGAGCCGGGGTTCGGTGGTGTCGACCTTGCGCCGCAGGTAGGAGATGTAGGACTCGACGACGTTGGCCTCGCCGTTGAAGTCGTAGTTCCACACGTGGTCGAGGATCTGCGCCTTGGACAGCACCCGGCCGGCGTTGGCCATCAGGTAGCGCAGCAGCTTGAACTCGGTCGGGGAGAGGCTGACCAGCGTGCCGGCCTTGAGGACCTCGTGGGACTCCTCGTCCAGCTCGATGTCGGCGAAGGTCAGCCGCGGGGCCTCGGCCGCGAGCTGGGCGCCGGCGCTGGTGCGGCGCAGCACCGCGCGGATGCGCGCCACCACCTCGTCCAGGCTGAACGGCTTGGTGACGTAGTCGTCGCCGCCCAACGTCAGGCCGGACACCTTGTCCTCGGGCGCGTCGCGGGCGGTGAGGAACAGCACCGGGGTGTGCCGGCCGGTCTCGCGCAGCCGGCGCACGACGCCGAAGCCGTCCAGGCCCGGCATCATGACGTCGAGCACCAGCAGGTCCGGGCGGAAGGACGAGGCCAGGGCCAGCGCCTGCTGCCCGTCGGCCGCCGTGGCCACCTCGAAGCCGGCGTATCGCAGGCTCGCCGACAGCAGCTCGCGGATGTTGGGCTCGTCGTCCACCACGAGCAGCCGCGCCTCGGGCGGCCGCCCGGCGGAACCGCCCGTGTCCCGGGTCCCCTGCACCGACCCTCCCGCTGAACGCACCGATGCCGTCGTCATGAGACCAGGTTCTGCCCGTCTGCTGCCGCCCGGCTGCACGGCACCTGTGAACTCCCTGGGCGTCCCGCCCGCTCAGCCGGCCGGGGACATGGCCCGGCCGCGCCGCCAGTACCCGATCGCGTGGTGCCCGGCCCGGCCCAGCCCCCAGCGGGAGCGCAGGTCGCCGCGGATCGCCCGGACGGCGGCGGACTCGGCGGCCACCCAGGCGAAGACGTCGTCCCCGGCCGGGGGGTCCAGTGCGGCCACCGCGTCGGCGAGCAGCGAGCCCTCCCCGGGCGGGGTCCCGTCGCGGTGCAGCCAGCGGACCGTCACGCCCGGCGGCGCGGCGAGGGGTTGCTCCTCCTCCGGCCCGGCGACCTCCACCAGCGCCAGCCCCGTCGTCGCCGGAGGCGCCTCGGCCAGGATCCGGCTGATGGCCGGCAGTGCGGTCTCGTCCCCGGCGAGCAGCAGCGAGGTGGCCGGCCGGATCCCCAGCTCGCCGCTGCCCGCGACCGCCAGGAGCGCGCCCGGGGCCGCGCCGGCCGCCCAGGTCGCGGCCGGGCCGTCCCCGTGCAGCACGAAGTCGATCTCCACCTCGCCGCGGCCGGGGTCCTGCCGCCGGGCGGTGTAGCTGCGGAGGGCGACGCCGTGCGCGCCCACGGGCCAGACGACCCGGCCGTCGCGGGCGACCCGCGGCCAGCGCGGTGCCGCGTCGTCCGCCCGGGGGACGAGCAGGTTGACCGTCGGCCCGGCGGCGGCCACGGCCGCCGGCGTGCCCGTGAGGACGACGCGGCGCACCGTCGGCGTCGGGGCCGAGACGGCGACGACGGTCAGGACGTCCACGTCGCGCAGTCCGTCGTCGGGAGCAGTCACGGGCGCCAGGGTAGGCAGCGGCCGGTCCCGGCCGGCGGGGCCGACCCGGCCGACCCCGGGGGAATGGAGTCGACCGGGCCGGCGATCGCGGACGGGGATCACCCTGGGTAGCCGCAACGGCGCGAAGACCAGCGACTACGGGGGATCGGGCCCGTCGGCGACCACGCTACGTGTCCGGACGCCCGAGCGCTGTGCCCGCAGGGGTGAACCTCCGGCCCGCACGGGTGATGTGTGTCGCCGCCTCCGCGGGGGCAGGCAGCGGGGGTCGGGCCGGACGGCGGCCCCCACAGCGGGGAGGACGAGATGGCCGAGCACCTGCGGAAGGGCGACCACGTCACGTGGAACAGCCACGGTGGCCAGGCGGAGGGCACCGTCACGCGCGAGATCACGAAGGACACGAAGGCCGCGGGCCGGCAGGTCCGGGCCAGCGAGGACGACCCGCAGTACGAGGTGAGGAGCGACAAGAGCGGCGGCACCGCGGTGCACAAGCCCTCGGCGCTGGAGAAGAAGTGACCCCCGGATCCACGGCAGGACCAGCACACAGGAGGTACCCGTGAGCCAGCCAGACGACCAGTTCGCCGGCGTCTCGTCGCGCAGCACCAAGCACAACCCGCGGCTCGACGAGGAGATCGAGCACGAGATCCAGGGGATGCTCAAGGCCGAGCACGCCACCCGCTCGCACGAGTGGCGCGAGGCCGAGCCCGTCGCCGAGGGGGAGCCGGACCTCACGGCCGACCCCACGGGCACGCTCGTCGGCGGCGTCCCGGTCGGCATGACCGAGGACGCGGTCGTCGCGCGGGCGGAGCTCGCGCGCTGGCTGGACCGCGCCGACTTCCCGGCCGACGGGCCGACCCTGGTCGAGGCGGCCCTGGACCACCGCGCCACCGACGCGGTCGTCGACGAGCTCCGGCGGCTGCCCGAGGGGCAGACCTTCGAGCGGATCGGCGACGTCGTGCGCGCGCTGGGCTACCCGACCGAGACCTGACCGGCGGGGGGAGCGGGCCGGTCAGGAGCCGGCCCGCTCCTCCTCCTGTTCCTGCTCCTGCTCCTGCTGCTCCTCCTCGGCGATCTCCTCGGCGCCGCGCCGGCGGAACAGCCGCGAGCCGGGGAAGCCCTTCACCACCTGCCGCAGGTCCTGCATGGTGTCGAGCAGGTCGTGCACGTCCGGGCCGACGCCGTCGAGGGTCTTCAGCACCGGCAGCACGTCGTCGTCCAGGTGCCCGAGCAGCACCGGCAGCCGGTCGATCATCGCGACCAGCGCCTCGACCTCGTCGGGCTCCATCGTCTCCGCGAGCCGCTGCACGACCGGCGCCAGCTGCTGCAGCGGGCCCTCGTACCCGGCGAGCAGCGGGTCGACGCGGGAGACGACGTCCTCGGCCCGCGCCACGGTGCCCTCGGCCCGGCCCACCGCCTGCTGGGACCGCTCGATCGTGGTGCCGACGGCGCCGATCGCCTCGTCGGCCCGGCGCTGGGTCGACGCCACCGCGCCGATCGCGTCGTCGGCCCGCTGCTGGGTGTCGCTGACGGCGCTGATGGCGTCGTCGGCCCGCTGCTGGGTGTCGCTGACGGCGCTGATGGCGTCGTCGGCCTTGCGCCGGGTGTCGCCGACGGCGCTGATGGCGTCGTCGGCCTTGCGCCGGGTCTCGCCGACGGCGCTGATGGCGTCGTCGGCCTTGCGCCGGGTCTCGCCGACGGCGCTGATGGCGTCGTCGGCCTTGCGCCGGGTCTCGCCCACGGCGCTGATCGCGCCGTCGGCCCGGCGGCGGGTCGCCTCCAGGTCGGTCACCGCGCGGTCCACCCGGTCGAGCAGTCCCTCGGCGGAGGCGACGACGACGGAGACACGGTCCAGCAGACCCTCGATCCGGCCGACGGCGCCCACAACGCGCGGCACGAGGGCGATGGCCTCGGAGAGGCCCTCCCGGAGGCCGTCCACCGCGGCGATGAGGTCGGAGGGGCCGGGCAGGGAGGGCAGGCGCACGGGTGGACGCTACGTCCGGGATCGACATGTCGCTGATCGGCTCCCGCGCGTCACCCGTCCGGCGGGCGGATCGGACGTATCGTGAGGGACCGCCCACGATGCGTGGCGGAGTACTCGTGTGTGTGCGGGTACGGGGGAGTACGGCACGGACCACGACGATGGGATGTCGACGCGGTGGGGGACTCGCGAGCGGAGGGCGACGCCGGGGACGGCGCGCTCGATCGGAACGGCGAGCCGCTGACCCTCGAGCAGCTGATCGCCCGCCAGGGCGCCGGCCCGAGCGGACGGCGTGCGGCCCGCCGGACCGGCGAGGTGCCCATCCCGCTGCTCCCCGGCGAGTCGCTGCCCGCCCACCGGGGGCCCCGTCCGGCCGTTCCGCCGCCGGACGTCGTCCGCCGCGCCGAGGCCGCGCCGGCCCGCCCGGTCCCGCCCGCGCCGGCGGTCAGGACACCGTCCCCGTCCTCCTCGGCCAGCGACGGCCGTCCTCCCGCGACGCCGCCGCCGGGTCGCGGCCTGCCGCCGGTCCCCGGCGCGCCGGCCGGCCGTCCCGCCGCCGGCCTCCCCGCCGTCGCGCCCGCGGCCGTACCCCCAGCGCCGCCCGCCCCGCCGGCGGTGGCCGGCGTCCGGCACAGCCAGCCGGTCCCGCCGCTGCCCGCGGTCCCGGGCGTGCAGCTCAGCCAGCCGGTCCCGCCGCTGCCGGAGGTGCGGCTCAGCCAGCCCGTGCCGCCGCTGCCGGGGGTGCGGCTCAGCCAGCCCGTGCCGCCGCTGCCGGGGGTGCGCCTCAGCCAGCCCGTGCCGCCACTGCCCGGCGGCGGCCCCGCCGGCACCCCCCGCCGCGGCAACCCGCTGCCGCCGATCCCCGGCCTGGACGCCCCCGGCCGCTCCGGAGCCACCGCCGCCCCGCGACCGCCCCGCCGCGAGAGCCGCGCCGCCCGCCGTGCGGCCCGCAGCCCGGGCCGCCGCCGGATGATCCGCCTGACGCAGGGCGTGGCCGCGCTGGTCGCCCTCGTCCTCGCCTACCACCTCGGGCTCTACGTCTACGTCGACAACAGCATCGACCGCGTCGACGCGCTCGCCACCGACGGCCCCGAGATCGTCGCGCCGCAGCTGCAGGAGAACGCCGACACCTACCTGGTGGTGGGGACCGGCCTGCCCGGCGCCGAGGGAGCGGAGGGGGTCGCGACCCTGCTCGCCCGCGTGGCGCCGGACGAGGACTCCGCGGTGCTGGTCAGCCTGCCGCCGCGGGCGCTGGTGGACACCCCCGCCTGCCGGACCGGCGACGGCGACGTGCGCGACCCGGCCACCGAGGCGCTGGCCGAGGCCCTGCTCGACGGCGGGCCGGCCTGCCTCGTGCGGGCGGTGCAGCAGCTGTCGGGGCTGCGCGTCGACCACTACCTCGGCGTCGACCTGGCCCGGCTGCCCGGGATGGTCGACGCGCTGCACGGCATCCCGGTCTGCCTGCCCACGGTCACCGAGGCATGGGCGGCCGCGGCGGAGCCCCTGCCGGCCGGCGCCTCCCAGCTGGACGGCGCGGCGGCGGCCGGCTGGCTGCGCCCCGCGGAGGCCGCGCCCGACAGCACCGGGACCGCCGTCGCCGAGCGGGCCCAGGTCCTGCTCACCTCGACGCTGCGCCAGGCGATGTCCTGGGGCGTCGCGGGCAACCCGGTGCGGCTGACCTCGTTCCTGACCACCGCCGCCGGCGCGCTCACCGTCGACGAGGGCACCAACCTCGGCGACCTGAGCGCCCTCGCCGGCACGCTCGGCGACCTGTCCGGCGACGCGGTCCAGCGAGCCGCCCTGCCGGTCGCCGGCGTCGACTACGTGCCGGCGGGCAGCGACACCTCCTACGTGCTCCTCGACCGCGCCGGCACCCGGGCCCTGTTCGAGTCGGTGCTCGAGGACCGGCCGCTGCCCGCCGCCGCCGAGCCGCAGCCGGCCGCCCCCGCCGCGCCCGCCCCCGCACCGGAGCAGCCGCCCGCCCCCGCGCCCGCCCCGCCGGCGACCCTGGCCGCCGCGGACGTCACGCTCGACGTCCTCAACGGGACGGCGACCGCGGGCCTGGCCGGCACCGTCGCCGACGCGCTGCGCGCCGAGGGCTTCGTGGTGGGCGACGTCGGCAACGAGGTCGGCGGCGTCGAGCGGACCGTCGTCCGCCACGGGCCCGGCGCCGTCGCCCAGGCGCAGACGGTCGCCCTCGCCGTCCCCGGCGCGGTGCTGGAGCCCACCGACGGCATCGGGGACGCCGTCCAGCTCGTCGTCGGCCCCGACTACACGGCCGTGGTGCCCCTGCCCGCCCCCGCGCCGCCGGCTCCCGCCGCCCCTCCCACCGACGACGCGGCACCGGCCGAGGTCCTGGCCGACGCGGCCCCGGCGTCGGCGACCGCCAGCTGCGGCTGACCCGCCCGGATCACCCGGCCGCGTCCGGCCGGGTGGGGCGGCCGCGGGCCCCGCAACGGCAGCGGCCCGCCCCCTCGGGAGGGGACGGGCCGCGGTGGCGCAGGGGTCAGCTCACCCGAAGCGGCCCGAGATGTAGTCCTCGGTGGCCTTCTCGTCGGGGTTGCTGAAGATCTTCTCGGTCGGGTTGAACTCGATCAGCCGGCCCGGCTGCCCGACGCCGTTGAGGTTGAAGAAGCCGGTGGACTCGCTCACGCGGGCCGCCTGCTGCATGTTGTGCGTGACGATGACGATGGTGAACCGCTCCTTGAGCTCCGTCATCAGGTCCTCGATGGCGAGCGTGGAGATGGGGTCCAGCGCCGAGCACGGCTCGTCCATCAGCAGCACGTCGGGCTCGACGGCGATGGCCCGGGCGATGCACAGCCGCTGCTGCTGGCCGCCGGACAGGCCCGAGCCGGGCCGGTCGAGGCGGTCCTTGACCTCGTTCCACAGGTTCGCGCCGCGCAGCGACTTCTCGACCAGGTCGTCGGTCTCGGACTTCTTCATCCGCTTGCTGTTCAGGCGGTTGCCGGCGATGACGTTGTCGTAGATCGACATCGTCGGGAACGGGTTGGGCCGCTGGAAGACCATGCCGATCTGGCGGCGGACGTTCACCGGGTCCACGTCGCTGCCGTAGAGGTCCTGGCCGTCCATCACGACCTTGCCCTCCACGCGGGCGCCGGGCAGCACCTCGTGCATCCGGTTGAGCGAGCGCAGGAAGGTGGACTTGCCGCAGCCCGATGGGCCGATCAGGGCGGTGATGCTGCGCGGCTCGATGGAGACGTTGACGCCCTCCACGGCCAGGAAGTTGCCGTAGTAGATGTTGAGGTCGGAGACCTCGATGCGCTTGGCCACGTGCGTGTCCTCCGGTCAGTCGGTCGCGCTCAGCGACCGGTCTTGGGGGCGAAGAAGCGACTGATCAGGCGGGCGACGACGTTGAGCGCCATGACCAGGATGATGAGGAGCAGGGCCGCCGTCCAGGCCCGGTCGTAGAACGCCTGGGTGGCGGTGCCGGGCTGGGTCAGCTGGTAGAAGGCGAACACCGGCAGCGTGGCCATGCGGCCGTCGAACGGGTTCAGGTTCGTCCCGGTGATGAGCCCGACGGTGATCAGCAGCGGGGCGGTCTCGCCGACGACGCGGGCGATGGAGAGGGTGATCCCGGTGCCCAGGCCGGCGACCGCCGTCGGCAGGACCACCTTCACGACCGTGCGCCACTTCGGCACGCCCAGGGCGTAGCTGGCCTCGCGCAGCTCGTTCGGGACGAGCTTGAGGACCTCCTCGCAGGAGCGGACGACGACCGGGATCATCAGCACCGACAGCGCGACCGCGCCCATGACGCCCGCGCGGAAGTCGTTGCCGAACAGCAGCGTGAACAGGGCGAAGGCGAAGAGGCCGGCGACGATCGACGGGATGCCGGTCATGACGTCGACGAAGAAGGTGATCGCCTTCTTCAGCCGGCCGCTGCCGTACTCGACGAGGTAGATGGCGGTCAGCAGGCCGATCGGCACCGAGATCACGGCGGCGAGCGCGGTGATCACCAGCGTGCCCAGGATCGCGTGGTAGGCGCCGCCGCCCTCGCCGACGACCCGGAACATCGAGTTGGAGAAGAAGTCGCCGTCCAGGCGTGCCAGGCCCCGGTCCAGGACCGTCCAGACCAGCGAGACCAGCGGGACCATGGCGATGCCGAACGCCGCGGTGACCAGGGCCGTCACGAGCCGGTCGGTGCCCTTACGGCGGCCCTCCACGGTGCGGGAGACCAGCCACACCAGCAGGGTGCCGAGGACGACGCCGTAGATGACGGTGGACGCGATCCCGAAGCCGGTGAGGGCCGAGAGGGCGGCGCCCAGGGCGATCCCGGCGGCGAACAGGCCGAGGGGCGCGTAGCGGGGGAGCCGGCGCTCGACGCGGACGGGGCCGCGCGGCTCCGTGCGGGTCTCGGGCGCGGGCCGGATGTCGGTGGTCATCAGTTGGCTCCGGAGAAGTCGGCGCGCCGGTTGACGATGTAGCGGGCGAGCATGTTGACCGCGAGGGTGATGACGAACAGCACCAGGCCGCTGGCGATCAGCGTGTTGACCCCGATGCCCGTGGCCTCGGGGAACTTGAGCGCGATGTTCGACGCGATCGTCGAGGGGCTGGAGTTGCTGATCAGGTTGACGGTGGCGCCGGCGCCGCCGGAGAGGACGATCGCGACCGCCATCGTCTCGCCGAGCGCGCGGCCCAGACCCAGCATCGCGCCGGCGATGACCCCGGACTTGCCGTAGGGCAGCACGGCCATCTTGATCATCTCCCAGCGCGTCGCGCCGAGGGCCAGCGCGGCCTCGCGGTGCAGGGCCGGGGCCTGTCCGAAGACCTCGCGGGCGATGGCCGAGATGATCGGCAGGATCATGATCGCCAGGACCAGGCCGACGGTCAGCATCGTCTTGCCCGTGGTCGACGCGGGGCCGGCGAACAGCGGGATGAAGCCGAGGTTGTCGGCCAGCCACTCGTGGGCCGGCACCAGCTGCGGCGCGAGGACGGCCAGGCCCCAGAAGCCGTAGACGACGCTCGGGATCGCCGCGAGCAGGTCGATCACGTAGCCCAGGCCGGAGGCGATCCGGCGGGGCGCGTAGTACGTGGTGTAGAGCGCGATGCCCACGGCGAGGGGGGTGGCGACCAGCAGGGCGATGAGGGCACCGAGCAGGGTGCCGACGATCAGCGGCCACACGTAGTGGGCCAGCCCCTCGCCGCCGGGGATCTCCTCCGACGACGCCGTGAGGGCCGGGACCGCCTCGCTGATGAGGAAGGCGGCGACACCGGCCAGGACGAGCAGGATGAAGATGCCGGAGCCCCGCGCGGAGCCGGAGAAGATCCGGTCACCCGGCCGGCGCACCGGAGCCGGCGTCTTCGGGGGTTCGATCGGGGCCTTCGTGGCGGTCACCGTTGCTCCGTGGGAGTCGTTCGTGGATGCCTCATGGCGGGGTGCCCGGGGGCGGGGGGTGGGGGGGGGGGGGGGGGGGGGGGGGGGGGGGGGGGGGGGGGGGGGGGGGGGGGGGGGGGGGGGGGGGGGGGGGGGGGGGGGGGGGGGGGGGGGGGGGGGGGGGGGGGGGGGGG
>NZ_JBJGZP010000024.1:0-56566 GCF_054050555.1 Blastococcus sp. SYSU D00695
GGGTTGCGCTACGCCGGGGCGGAGGGCTTCCTCGCCGTCCCCGGCGTCGGCGACCTGCTCGTGCCCCGCGCCGTCGGCGGGGTGCCGTCACCGTCCGCGCCGCCGGAGCAGGCGGCGGCGTGTCCTTCGGGGGCGCCGCGCGCGCGCCCCCCCCCCCGCCGCCCCCCGCCGGGCCCCCCCCCCCCCCCCCCCCCCCCCCCCCCCGCGCCCCCCCCCCCCCCCCCCCCCCCCCCGGCCGCCGCGCCGGGACCGGTCGAGCCGTTGAGCGCCCGCGAGCTGGAGGTGCTGCGGCTGCTCGGCACCGACCTGGACGGCCCCGCCATCGCGCGCGAGCTGTACCTGTCGATCAACACCGTGCGCACGCACACCCGCACCCTCTACGCGAAGCTCGGCGTCAACAGCCGCCGGGCGGCGGTCCGCCGGGCCGCCGAGCTCGGCCTCATCTGACGCGAACGCGCCCCGGATCACCACCCGGTTCACCAGGCGTGGTGATCCGCGCTCACCAGCCCGACTCCTAGGTTCTCCGCGTCCGAGGGGAGCAGGAGCAGACGATGAGCAGACCCCCAGCACGGCGGGCGGGCCGTCCCCCGCACTACGAGATCCGCCTCGAGGGGCACCTGGACCCGCGGTGGACGGCGTGGTTCGACGGGCTGTCCCTGCGCACCGACGCCGACGGGACCACGGTCCTGTCCGGCCCGGTGGTCGACGAGGCCGCGTTGCACGGGCTGCTGCAGCAGGTCCGCGACCTGGGGTTGCCGTTGCTCTCGCTCGTCCGCCTCGACCCCACCCGGACGCCCGGCGTCACCCCCACCGTTCAGGAGGAACCGTCATGACCACCACCACCCAGGTCCCGGCAGTGACCCGGCCCCCGACGGACCCCTGGCGCCGCACCTCGCTCGCCGCCGGCATCTGCTACCTGCTCACGTTCGTGTCCATGCCGACCCTCGCCCTGTACCAGGCCGTGCGGGAGGAGGACGACTTCGTCCTGGGCGCCGGCAGCGACGCCGGGGTGCGCTGGGCGGCGCTGTCGGAGGTCGTCGTCGCCCTCGCCGGCATCGGCACAGCCGTGGTCCTGTTCCGTGTCGCGCGGCGGGTGAGCGAGTCCGCCGCGATCGGCTTCGTGGCCGCCCGGGTCGTCGAGGGCGCCCTCATCCTGGTCGGCGTCGCCAGCGTGCTCACCATGGTCACGCTGCGCCGCGACGTCGCCGGCACCGCCGACGCGGACACCGCGTCCCTGCTCACCGCCGGCCACGTGCTGTCCACGACCTACGACTGGACGTTCCTGCTCAGCCAGAGCCTCATGCCGGTCGTCAACGCCGTGTGCCTCGGGACCGTGCTGTACCGCTCCGGGCTCGTGCCGCGGGTCCTCCCGGCCATCGGCCTGATCGGTGCCCCGCTGCTGCTGCTCTCGGACCTGGCGGTCTTCTTCGACCTGTACGACCGCAGCTCGCCCGCCGCGGCCGTCGGCGCGCTCCCCATCGCGGTGTGGGAGATCTCCCTCGGCGTCTGGCTCGTCGCCAAGGGCTTCCGGCCGGCGGCCGTCGCCGCCCTGCAGGCCCGGCAGGACCGGCGATGAGGGCCGCGGTCTACCGCCGGTTCGGCGGACCGGACACCGTCCGCGTCGAGGAGGTCCCGCGGCCGGAGGTCGGACCGGGCGACGTCCTCGTCCGGGTGCACGCCAGCACGGTCAGCGCCGCCGACCACCGCGCCCGCAGCCGGGAGGTGCCGCGTGGGCTCGCCCTGCCCGCCGCCGCCGGGATCGGCCTGCTGCGCCCCAAGCGCCGCGTGCTCGGGATGGACGCCGCCGGCGTCGTCGAGGCGGTCGGGCGCGACGTGACCCGGTTCGCGCCCGGCGACGAGGTGATCGCGATGCTGGGGGCGGACTTCGGCGGCCACGCCGAGTACGCCCGCATCCGGTCCGACGGCGCGATCGCCCGCAAGCCGCGCGACATGACGTTCGAGGACGCCGTCGCCCTCGTCTTCGGCGGCGTCACCGCCCGCCGCTTCCTGCTCCGGGCGCCGCTCGGCCCCGGTGCCGCGGTGCTGGTGAACGGCGCCTCCGGCGCCGTCGGCAGCGCGGCGGTGCAGCTGGCCGCGCACGCCGGCGGGCACGTCACCGCGGTGTGCAGCGGGCGCAACCGGGACCTGGTCACGTCGCTGGGAGCCGACCGGGTGATCGACCACACGACCGAGGACCTCACCGCCGGTCCGGCCGGCTACGACGTGATCGTGGACTGCGTCGGCAACGCCCCGTACGAGCGCGCCCGGCACCTGCTGCGGCCCGGCGGGGCGCTGCTGCTCGTCATCGCCGACCTGCCCGCGATCCTGCGCGCCCCCCTCCGCAGCCGGCGCAGCGGTCTCCGGATCACGACCGCCGGCGGCACGCCCACCGCCGACGACCTCGCCGCCCTCGTGGCCCTGGCCGAGGCCGGCGACCTCCGGGCGGTGCGTGACCGCACCTTCGACCTGGCCGATGTGGCCGAGGCGCACCGCTACGTCGACACCGGCCGCAAGCGCGGCAACGTCGTCCTCCGCATCCCCGGATCGACCACCCCTCCCGTCCCGCATCACGCGCGGGGGACGGCACCGTGACCGCGGCGCGGCTCAAGCGGGGACCTGCTGGTCGAGCCAGTCGAGGATCCGCTCGCCGCGCAGACCCGCGGCCGCCGGCTCGCAGTGCGACGCGGCACCCTCCGCCGCGGTGAAGGGCAGCAGCGTGACCGGGCAGGTGAGCGCCGCGGCCATGCGCGCCGACTGGCCGGGCCAGAACTGCTCCTGCTCGGGGTCGGTGATCAGCACCGGGCAGGTGATGGCGGCCAGTTGCTCGTCGGTCAGGGCGTACGCGCGGGCCGCGGTGAAGAAGTCGAACGGCGAGGTGACGCCGTAGGGCCGCATCCGCCACTGCAGCATGGTGCGGGTCGCGGGGGAGACCCTGAGGGCCCACGACATCTCCTCGTCGAACTTCTCCCGCTTCCCCTCGTCGAGCAGTCGCACGAGGAAGTGCGGCAGCTGGCCCAGCATCGTGGTGGAGACGTCGACGACGCCGGGGTCGGCCACCGCGGCGGCGACCCGGTGCTCGAACGCCGCCGCCCGGGGCACCCAGTAACCGCCCTGGCTGATGCCCATGACCGCGATCCGGCCGGGGTCGACGTCCGGCCGCTTGGTGAGCAGGTCCAGGACCGGGGTGAGCACGTGCTCCCAGTCGGGGCGGAACGGCAGCCCCTGCCGGACGAGTGCGGCGTTCTGGCCTGGGCCGTCGTAGGTCATGGCAGTCCAGCCGCGCGCGAGGGCGTCGGCGACGCAGCGGCTCCAGGCGCCGGTCACGGAGCCGTCGCTGCCGTTGGTGTAGACGAGCGTGCGGCGGGCCTCGGTCGCCGGGCCGCGGCGGAAGAGGTAGCCGGGCAGGGTGGTGCCCTCGTAGGGGATCTCGATCCGCTCGGCGGTGATGTCGCCGACGGTGGCGGTGAGGTCCACGAAGCGGTCCCATGCGGCGCGGTGCCGCTCCCAGAGGTCGGTGAAGGACCCCGTCGCGTCCGCCTTGTCGCAGGCCTCGGAGTAGTAGCTGGAGGCGCGCAGCCAGCGGGCCGCCGCCGTCCGGAGGGCGCCGGCCTCCTCGGCGGTGGCGGCTTCGCCGGCCAGGCGGTCGCCGGTCGCGGTCCACTCGGTGACCCAGGCCCGCGCGTGACCGTTCGGGATCCGGTCGACGGTGGTGAGCACCTCCCCGATGTCCGCCGCCCGCGAGTAGACGCTGCCCAGGACGTTCTCCACCGAGAACTGGAAGTCGTCGTCCTTGAAGAAGGCCTGCATGTCGGGTCTCCGTTTCCGGCGGCGCCCCGGTGGCGCGTCCATCCGAGGGCCGGACTGTCGCCAGGCCGGCTCCAAGGCGTCTCCAACCGCGGCGGCAGGCGGCCGTCGAGCGGGATTGGAGGCCCCTTGGAGGGGCGGCCGCGACGGTTTCCCCCGGCGGACGCCCGGCCCTCGGGCGGCCCCCACCGGAGGAACCCCCGATGCGCACCAGGCTCCTGCCGACCACCGCCTCCGCCGGCACCTCCCCGCTGCTGGCCGTGTCGTCGTCGCCCGCGAGCGCCGCGCCCGGCGCCAGCGGGCGGATCTCCGGCACCTGCCCGACCGCGGCCGACGGGACGGCGACGATCGCCTCCGGCGCCGCGGAGGGCTCGCACACGGTGCTGCTCACCCGCAGCGACGGGACGGCGTCCACCACCGTCACCGTGACCGGCGGGGGCTCGTCCGGCGGCGCACCGGGCACCCTGACGACGCGGACCCGGGACCGGGCGTGATGAGCGACCCCGCCCGCATCCTCTTCGCCGACCCGGTCTACGACGGCCAGCTCGTCCGGACCCTGTCGATGGCGGTGGTGCACGCCGCCGACCTCGGCGAGGCGATGGCCGCCGCCCGCCGGATCCGCTCGGCGGACCGCGACCGCTGGCACACCGGCTGGTCGCAGGCCGCGGAAGCCGCCGAGGCGGCGGCGGCCGCGGCCACCTCCGCCGGCGACCGGGTCAGCGCCCGCGACGCACTGCTGCGGGCCGGCGAGTACCGCCGGCAGAGCTGGTACTTCCTCCGCTCGGACCTGCGCGACCCGCGGCTGCGGGAGGGGTACCGCCGGCACGTCGAGGACTTCGTCGCCGCCACCGCGCTGATGGACCACCCGGCCGAGCGCGTCCGCGTCCCCTTCGAGGGCGCCACGCTCGGCGGCTACCTCTTCGCGCCGGACGCCACCGGCACCCCGCGGCCGACGATCGTGATGCTCTGCGGCTACGACTCCACCGCCGAGTACGGCTGGGCCGACGTCCCACCGGCCCTCGCGCGCGGCTACAACGCCCTCGTCGTCGAGGGGCCCGGCCAGGGTGGCGCGTTGATCGAGCAGGGCCTGACCATGCGCCCGGACTTCGAGCACGTCCTCACCCCGGTCCTGGACTGGCTGGTCGGCCGGCCCGAGGTCGACCCGGGCGCGATCGTGCTCTTCGGCCGCTCGTTCGCCGGCTACCTGGCCCCTCGCGCGGCCACCGCCGAGCACCGGATCGCCGCGCTCGTCTGCGACCCGGCCCAGCCGGAGATGGCCGCCCGGCTCCCGCGGGGGATCGCCGCCCGCCTCGCCGCGCCCGTCGTCCGGCTGCAGATGCGGCGCGACCCTCGGCGGCGGGAGTTCTTCGGCGCCCGGATGGCCACCCACGGCCTGAGCGACGTCGGGGAGTACCTCGCCGAGCTGCGCCGGTACTCGATGCTGCCGCTGGCCGGGCGCATCACCTGCCCGGTCCTCGTCGTCGAGGCCGAGCACGACTTCGCCGGCGGCAGCGGCCGGCAGCTCGTGGACGCGATGACCGCCCCCGCGCGCCTCGTCCGTCTGACCGCCGACCAGGGCGCGGACGGTCACTGCGCGGGCCTCGGCCAGCAGGTGTGGGCCGGCGTCGTGTACCCGTGGCTGCACGAGGTCCTCGCCCGCTCCGCCGTCCGCGGCTGACCCCTCCCGCCCCGTCCCACCCGTCCCCTCCCGGAGCACGAGATGACCCGCCCCACCACCGCCGCGGCGCGGCCCTCCGCCGCCCGCTCCTACGTCGTCGACCTGCTCGCCGTCCTGCGCCGGGCGGGGGACCGTGCCGTGCTGCGCTGCGCCGGTGCCGACACCAGCGGCACCGGCCTCCTGGCCGCGATCTCCCGTTCCGCCCGGGCGCTGGGCGCCGCGGGCATCGGTCCCGGCGACCTGGTCGCACTGCTGGCGCCCAACCGGCCGGACGCGCTGGCCGTCCGCTACGCGGCGCACCTGCTCGGCGCGGGCACCGCGTACCTGCCGGCGCCACCCGATCCGGACCGCCGGCGCCGGACGATCGCCCAGTTCGAGCCGCGGCTGCTCGTCGTGTTCCCGGAGACGGCGCACCTGGTCCCGGCCGGGCTGGACGTCGACCTGGCGGCCGTCGGGCCGGTCCCGGGGGTGCGGTTCCGGCTGGATCTCGCCGCGGCCGGACAGCCGGCGGCCCCGTTGCCGAGCCGGGCCGGGCGTGGCGACCTCGCCGTGGTGATCTCCTCCGGCGGCACGACCGGCGTGCCGCGGGGCAGCCGGCGCGACGTCGCCGCCTACACCGCCATGGTCACCGGGCCGCCGGCGCCGGGCCGCCGCCGGCTCGTCAACGGCTCGCTGGCCCACCTCACCCAGGTCCTCGTCGACCAGACGCTGCTGGGCGGCGGCACCGTGGTGCTGCAGGACCGGGTCGACCCGGCAGCGACGCTGGCGGCGATCGAGGCGGAACGGATCACCGACCTGTTCCTCGTCGAGCCGCAGCTCGTCGAGCTCATGGACTCCCCGGACGTTGGGCGCTACGACCTGGGCTCGCTGGAGTCCCTGGTGCACATCGGCGCACTGGCCGCCCCGGTCCTGCGCCGGCGGGCGCGGGCACGGCTCGGCCCGGTCGTCGCCCACGCCTACGGCTCCAGCGAGGTCGGCATCGTCAGCGCGCTCACCCCGGCCGAGCACGACCGGCCCTCCCGGTTCGCCTGCGCCGGCCGGGTCCACCCAGGGGTCGAGGTCCGGTTCCGCCGGGCCGACGGCGCCCTCGACCCGGCGGCCGGCGCGATCGAGGTCCGCTCCCCGGCGATGGCCCAGGGCTACCGGCACCGGCCCGTCGACGAGGCCGAGCGCTTCGTCGACGGCTGGTACCGCACGGGCGACCTCGGCTGCCTGGACGACGAGGGGATGCTGCGCGTGCTCGGGCGGGCGGCCGACGCCGGCGGGCCGGTCGGTGTCCCCCCGGTCGCGCTGCAGGAGACGCTGTGCCGGCTGCCGTCGGTGCGGTACGCCGTCCCGGTGACCGACCTCGAGCGCGGCGTGCGGCTGGCGGCGGTGGAGCCCTGGCCGGGCGGCTCGGTCGACGTCGCCTCGTGCCGGGCCGCCGTCGTCGCCGCGCACGGGCCGGCGGTCGGTGCCGCGTTGCGCGTGCTGCCGGTCGAGCGCGTCCCGCTGACCGAGCAGGGCAAGCCCGACCGGGCCGCGATCCGCGCGGCGGCGCTGTCGGCCGGCGCGCCGGGGAGCTGCTGACGGGCCGCTCCGGCGCCGCCGGGTCAGGCGGAGGCGTGCTCGGCGGCGCGCGGCTCGGGGACGAGGTCGGCCAGCGTGAGCGCGGCACCGGCAACGCGGGCGCGCTCCGCCTCGGCCGGCTCCAGCGAGCGGGTGACCTCGGGCAGGACCGTGGCCGTCGGCCCGGCGGCCGGCCAGCGCAGCCCGTTGCGCAGCGCCTGGGTGCGGGAAGCGGAGAACAGCCGGACGGCCTCCCGCGGCCGGCCGGCCATCGCCGCCACGAGCGCGCGCAGCTCGAAGGCGACGGGGCCGTCGGTGTCGCCCAAGGACAGCCGGTGGGCGATCATCCGGTCCGACCAGGCCAGGCCGCGGCCCGGGTCGCCGTCGCGGATCGCGGTGACGACGGCCATGCCGGCCATGAGCAGCGCCACGTGCACGTTGCCCAGGGCAAGCGCCCGGCCGTGCAGCTCGGCCAGCCCGGCGTCCGTGGTCGATCCGCCGATGCTGCGGACGTGCGCCGCGCTCGCCTCCGCGAACAGGTCCAGCTCCGGGTCGCTGCCGGCGGCCGCGACCGCCCGCACCCGCGCGGCCATCTCGGCCGCACGGTCGGTGGCCCCGGCCATCACCAGCGAGTGGGTGAGCAGCATCTGCGCCTCGGCCACGATGCGCGCGCCCGCGTGGCCGCCGGCGTCCAACGACGCGAGCGCCGGTGCGACGTGCGCCTCGGCGACCTCGGTCCGGCCGCTGGAGGCCAGCAGGTGGGCGAGGGTCAGCCGGACCAGCGCGACGGACAGCGGATCGGCCAGCTGCTCGTGCTCCAGCGCCCGCTCGGTCCAGGCCCGCCCCTCGACGGTCTTGCTGCGGAAGTACCAGAAGGTCCCCAGCCGGCCGGCCAGCCAGACGCCCTCGGCCGCGGGGGCCTCCACGAGCAGGTGCTGCAGGGTCGCCCGGAGCGCGGGCAGGTCGTCGTCCAGCGCGTCGAACCAGGCGCTCTCGGTCAGGTGCCCGAGCGGCGGCCTGTCCCGCACCAGGCCCGTCACCCAGGCGTCCCGGGACCGGCGCAGCCGGCCTGCCTCCGCGCTCGCGGCGTGCGCGGCGTGCCCCCGGACGGTGGCGAGCTGGCTGAACAGCGAGGGCCGCCCGGGCCGGGCCGACCCCAGGGGCACCAGCAGCGAGTGGTGCACCAGGCGGGCGACGAGGTCCGCGGTCCGCCCGGTGTCCCCGTCGGTCCCGGGGCCGCGGCGCACGGCGTCGGCCGCGGCCACCGTGAACGGGCCGGGCAGGGCCGAGACGCTGCGGTGCACCGCGGCCTCGTCGCGCGGGAGCGCGGCGTAGCTCTGCTCGATCGCCGCGCGCACGGTGCGGTGGTGGTCGCTGCCGCGTCCCAGGCGGGCCAGCGAGCTGGGGTCGGCGGTGACCTGGTGGGCGATCTCCTCCAGCGTGAACGCGCGGGCCCGGCCGGCGGCGAGCTCCAGGGCGAGCGGCACGCCGTCCACGGCGGTCGCGATCCGGACGGCGGCGCTGAGCAGGCCGAGGTCCTCGCGGTCGGCGCCGGCGGCGGCCAGCCGGTCGAGCAGCAGCGCCACGGCGGGGGAGGACGTCGCGTCGTCCCCGTCGCCGGGCAGGGGGAGCGGGCCGACCGGGTGGACCCGTTCACCGTCCACCTCCAGCGGCTCCCGGCTGGTGGCCAGGACCGTCGGCGGGCCGGGTTCGCGGAACCAGTCGTCGACCAGGTCCGCGACGGGGTCGAGGACCTGGTCACAGTTGTCCAGCACGAGCAGGGCCCGCCGGTCGCGCAGGAAGGCCCGCAGCGCCTCCCCGGGCCGCGCCGTGTTCGCCGGGGCGAAGGCGAGCGACGACACGACCGCGGCGAGCACCGACGCGGCGTCCCGGGTCGCGGTCAGGTCGACGAACCAGACACCGCCGGGGTAGCGGTCGGCGACCGTGCGGGCGACCTCGACCGCCAGCCGCGTCTTGCCGCACCCGGCCGCGCCGACCAGCGTGGTCAGACCGGTCCGTGGCACGGACCGCGCGAGCGCCGCCAGCTCCTCCTCGCGGCCCACCAGCGCCGACACCCGGTGGGGGAGGTGCACCTCGCCGCTCGCGGCCGCCGCCTGCCGGACGTCCCCGGCCGGCGCCGGCCGGGGCGGCGGCACGGTGGCCGGGGGCGGGCCGGCGAGGCCGGGGTCCTCGGCGAGGATCCGGGCGTGCATCTCCCGCACGTCGGGACCCGGCTCGAGCCCCAGCTCGTCGAGGATCAGCGCGCGGACCTCGGCGTAGCTGCGCAGCGCCTCCTCGGCCCGCCCCAGGCGGTGCTGGGCGAGCATGCGCAGGGTCCACAGCCGCTCGCGCAGCGGCGTCTCGGCCAGGGCCGGCCCGAGGGCCAGCAGGGCGCGTTCCGGCGCGCCCGCGGCCAGCAGGGCGTCGGCGTGCAGCTCGCGCACCTGGTCGCGGACCTCGGTCAGCCGGGCCACCGGGGCGACGGCCCACGGCTCGTCCGCGAGGCCGGCGTACGGCCGCCCCCGCCACAGCTGCAGCGCCTCCTCGGCGCACCGGCAGGCCTCGGCCGGCCGCCCCCCGGCGAGCAGGTCGCGGGCCTCGTCGGCGAGCGCGGTGAACCGCACCGAGTCGATGGCAGCCGCACCGGCGACCAGCCGGTACCCGCCGCGGTCGTGCCGGAGCACCGCGGACGGCGCGCCCCGCTCGCGCTGCGGCTCGAGCGCCTTGCGCAGCCGGAAGACGTGGGAGTCCAGGGTGGACGGCGACCGGGCGGGGGACTGGGCGCCCCACATGGCGTCGGCGAGCGCGTCGACCCCGACGTGCCGGCCGGCGTTGACCACGAGCAGGGCGAGGGCAGCGGCGAGGCGGGTGCCGCCCAGGGCCACCGGGACCCCTGCGCGCTCGACCTCGAGCGGGCCGAGGTCGCGGATGCGCAACCCGCCGTCGGGAGGATCGGACAGCACGGAGGGCCTCCTGGCAGCCGTCCCCGTACGGCAGGGCGGGGAGGTCCCCCACCTCGGTGACCGACGTGGACGCTCGTCGCGCCCGGAACCGGTCGCCCGGTGCCTCGTCGGACCCCTGCGTACCGCATCCGCGCCCGTCGCGGTAGGCCCGGGCGGCCCTGCGAGGCGGAAGTGCGACACCGGCTGCCACCTGCGCGGGTGCCCGACCGGGGCCCCGGGCGTCAGGTCGGGCCGGTGACCAGCGCCGGGGCGGGGTCCGGCGAGCCGCGGGGCACCGCGGCGAACAGGTCGACCAGCGCGTCCCAGCGGTTGCGCCGGCCGGGGGGGAACCGCCGACGCGAGCGCGCCGCCCGGGCACTGCCGGACGGGTACCAGCGGCGGGCCCACGGGGACGCGGGACGCGCCAGACGCACGGACGCGACGGCGGCGACGAGCGGCAGGAAGACGCCGACGACGCCGAGCACCACCCGGCCCTTGAGGATCGCGACGACGGCGAAGCCGAGGTTGAGCAGGACGGTCAGCGCCACGACGCCCTCGCCGCGCGCCGGGTCGGCGTCGAATGGGTTGGCGCCGACCAGCAGCAGCAGGCCGACGACCGCGGCGATGAGCACGGCGTCCACCGAGCTGCGGCCCTCGTGCGACCAGTACACGTCCTCCAGGTGCAGCCAGAGCGCGAACTCGTCCAGCGTGAGCGCCGCGCCCGCGCCGAAGAGGACGGCGAGCAGCGCGGCCCACCCCCCGCCCGGGCGGTACGCGAACTCCGCCGTCCCCGCGCCGAGCAGCAGGAAGATGCCGTACACCTCGTGGTGCACGTGCACCCCGCCGACGCTCGCGTCCCGGAACGGCCCCCGGCCGGTGCGGATCGCGTGTGTGACGAAGCGGGTGACCAGGAAGGTCGTCAGGAAGCCGAGCACGAGCCACAGCACGAGCTCGCGGCGACCGGTGAGCGCGGGGAGCAGTTCCGGTTCCCAGACCACGTCGTCCCCTCCGCTCGCCGCCCGGCCTCCGCCTCCCCGGGTGGGCCGCAGCCTGCCCGAGCGGGGTCCAACGGCACGCCAACGCCGTCGCGGCACCCGCCCGCCGGCGACCCACCCCGCCCCGCGGTCCTGGGCCGTGCCCGGTTGGAGCGGCGTTGGAGCCGGCCGTCCCAGAGTGCCCCCGACGCGGCCGCGGGACGGTTCCCCGGCCCGGAGAGGAGGCACGGTGGGGATCTCAGCGGACGTGACCCACCGCACTCACCCGGTGGGTCGTTGCGGCTGTCGGTCGCTGCTGCCGGTGGACGGCGCCGTGCTGCGCTGCGTCGCGCTGACGTCCCACGACGGGCACACGATCGGCGACCACTCGTGGAGCCGCCCCCGGCTGCCGCTGCCGGGGCCCGTCACCGTGCCCGGACGGGTCCACCGGTGACCGCCGACCGAGCCGCCGACCAGCGCGCCCGGCGCCTGGCCAAGCTCGAGGCGCTGAAGGCCGGCGGGCCGGCGGCCTACCCCTACCGGTTCCCCACCGACGCCGCCGCCGCGGACGTCCGCACGCGGCACGCCGGTCTGGCCGCCGGGGAGCGGACGGACGAGCGGGTGCGGCTGGCCGGCCGCGTCGAGCTGATCCGCCGTCAGGGCCACCTGACCTTCGCCACGCTGCGCGACCGGACCGGTGCCCTCCAGCTGTTCGTCGACACCTCGGTGCTCGGCGCGGCGCGGCACGCCGACTTCGACGACGTCGACCGAGGCGACTGGCTCGGCGTCGAGGGCACGGTGATGCGCACGCGCCGCGGCGAGCTGTCCGTCTGCGTCGAGGACTTCGCCGTCCTGGGCAAGGCCCTGCTCGAGCCGCCGGACAAGCACCGCGGGCTCACCGACGTCGAGACCCGCTACCGCCAGCGCTACACCGACCTGGAGGTCAACGAGCGGACCCGGGAGGTCTTCCGCATCCGGCACGCCGCCGTGCGGGCCATCCGCCGGCACCTGGAGGACCGCGGCTTCACCGAGGTCGAGGGCCCGGTGCTGCAGAGCATCCAGGGCGGTGCCAGCGCGCGGCCCTTCATCACCCACCACAACGCGCTGGACCTGGACCTGTACCTGCGGATCGCGCTGGAGCTGCACCTCAAGCGGCTGGTCGTCGGCGGCCTGGAGAGGGTCTTCGAGATCGGCCGGGTGTTCCGCAACGAGGGCATCGACACCCGGCACAACCCCGAGTTCACGATGTTGGAGGCCTACCAGGCCTTCGCCGACTACGGCGACATGATGGACCTGGTCGAGGGCATGGTGCTCGACGCCGCGCGGGCCGCGCTAACCGAGGACCTGACCGTCCACTACGGCGGGCACGCCATCGACCTGGCCGCGACGCCGTGGCCGCGCAGGCGCTTCGCGGACATGATCGCCGACGCGACCGGCGCCGTCATGCACCCGGCCATGCCGGTCGAGCAGGCGCGGGCGGTGCTCGACGGGCTCGGCATCGCCCACGAGGCCGGCTGGGGCGCCGGGCGGATGATGAAGGAGGTCTACGACGAGCGCGTGCAGCACACGATCGTCGGGCCGGTCTTCTGCGTCGACTACCCGCGCGAGGTGTCGCCGCTGGCCCGCACCCATCGCGACGACCCCGCCTACGTGGAGCGGTTCGAGCTGATCGTCGCCGGCTTCGAGCTGTGCAACGCCTACTCCGAGCAGAACGACCCGGTCGAGCAGCTGGCCGCCTTCGAGGCCGAGGCGCGGGCCAAGGCGCACGGCGACCCGGAGGCCGGCGACGTCGACCTGGACTACGTGCGCGCGCTGGAGCGGGGCATGCCCTGCACCGGCGGGCTCGGCATCGGCATCGACCGGCTCGTCATGCTGCTGGCCAGCGTCGACTCGATCCGCGAGGTGATCCTCTTCCCGACGCTGCGGCCCGAGGCGGGGACCCCGCCGGCCGGCGGGCCCGGCGGCGGCGCGCACGCGGCCCCGGCGCAGTCGGTGGCCGCCGCGGCGGCCTCGGTCGTCGCGCTCCCGGACACGGCCCCGTCGGCACACCCGCTGCCCGCCGCACCGCCGCGGGCGGGGACCTCGGCCGGCACCGTGCGCGTGCTCGCCGGGCTGACCGCGCTGTGCGGGGTCCTGCAGCTCGTGATCCGGCTGCCGGTGCTGCACGAGCGGATCGGCGGCGGCACGGTGGACCTCGACCCGCTGTGGCTGCCGGTCGCCGGTGCGGTCGGCTCGGTCGTCGCCGGGGTGCTGCTGCTGGTCGTCGCCGACCAGCTGGCGCGGCGCCGGCGACGGGCCTGGCAGGTCGCCGTCGCGCTGTTCGCCCTCGCCGCGGTCGGGCACGTCCTCAAGGGCCCGCACCCGCTCGCCGTCGCGATGTGCCTGGGCGTGCTGGCCGGGCTGCTCGGCTCCCGGCGGGCGTTCACCGCGCCGGCCGACCCGCCGTCGCTGCTGCGGGCGCTCCGCCTCCTGCCGGTCTACCTGGGCGGCGTCCTGCTGTTCGGGCTGACCACGCTGTGGGCCGAGCGGGACCGGATCGAGCCGGGACTCACCCCCGGCGGGGCGCTGGGGACGGTGCTGGGCGGGCTGGTCGGCGTCGACGGGCCCTACACCTACGGCTCCCGGTTCGTCGCCGCCTTCCTGCCCGACGCCTTGCTCGTCCTGGGCGTCCTCGGGTTGGTGCTGCTGGCCGTGCTGCTGCTGCGTCCCGTGGTCGCCCGCCGGCCGCACACCGAGGACGACTGGCAGCGCGCCACCCGGCTGGTCCGGACCTACGGCTGGGACACGCTGGCGTACTTCTCGCTGCGCGACGACAAGAGCTTCTTCTTCGGCTCCGACGGCGAGGCGTTCCTCGCCCACACCTACGTCGGCGGCTACGCGCTCGTCTCCGGGGACCCGGTGGGCGCCCGCGACTCCGTCGTCCGGGTCCTCGACGAGTTCCTCGCCATGTGCGACGAGCGCGGCTGGACGCCGGCGCTGCTGGCCGTGCGGGAGGCGAGCATGCCGCTGTACGCCTCCCGCGGGTTCACCTCCCTCTACCTGGGTGACGAGGCGATCATCGACTGCCGCCGGTTCACCCTCGACGGGCCGGGGCGCAAGGGGCTGCGGGCCGCAGTCCGCCGGGTGGGCCGCGGGTACCGCTTCCGGTTGCTCGCCGAGTCGGACGCGCCGCCCGGGCTGGTCGCGCAGCTCAACGCGATCAGCGCCCGGTGGCGGGGCAAGCACCCCGAGCGCGGGTTCACCATGTCGCTGTCCCAGGACGTCGCCGGCGCCGGCGCCAACCCGGACTTCCTGCTCTGCGTCGCCGTGCGCCCCGACGGCGTGCCCGGGGGGTTCCTGCGGCTGGTGCCCGCCTACGGGCCGTCGTTCGGCTACACGCTGGACCTGATGCGCCACGACCCGGACGCGCCGAACGGGATGACCGAGTTCCTCATCGCCTCGACGGCGGCGGCGCTGCGCGACCGCGGGGTGGCCCGGCTGTCGATGAACTTCGCCATGTGGGGCCGGCTGTTCGCCGATGACGTCCCGTTCACGCCGGCCCAGCGGGTGGCGCGGTGGGCGGTCGGGGTGCTCAACCCGTTCTTCCAGATCGAGTCGCTGCGGGACTTCAACGCCCGGTTCGGGCCGGAGTGGCTGCCGCGGGTGCTCGCCGTCCGCCGGGTGGCCGACCTGCCACGCGTCGGGTTGCGCTACGCCGGGGCGGAGGGCTTCCTCGCCGTCCCCGGCGTCGGCGACCTGCTCGTGCCCCGCGCCGTCGGCGGGGTGCCGTCACCGTCCGCGCCGCCGGAGCAGGCGGCGGCGTGACCTTCGGGGGCGCCGCGCGCGCGACCCCCCTCGCGGTGGCGGCAGTGCTGGTGCCGCTGCTCGCCGTCCTCGGCACCGTGCTGTGGGCCGGCTCCGGCCGCGCCGCCTTCGGGGCCGACGCCGACGGCCTCGTCGAGGAGGCCGTCCGGGCCGGCGGCCTGCAGGTCTGCACCTCCGTCGACGACGACGACGAGGAGGGCTGGGCGGCCGGCGCGGTGTCCGGCCGGGCGTACGCGGTGGCCGCGGAGTGCCCGGACGACCCGGCCACCGTCGTCGTCCACCGGTTCGGCTCCGCCGCCGGCCGCGGGGGCGGGGCCGGCGGGCTGGGGGACCTGCTCGGCGGCCTGTTCGGCGGCGGGGCCGCACCGGGCAGCGCCCGGGCACGCAGCCAGGCGGCGTCGGGCCCGGCCCGCGGGCAGGACGTCGAGACCGAGGCGACCCTCTCGTTCGAGGAGGCCGTCCTCGGGGTCACCGTCCCGCTGCGCATGCAGAGCCCGGGCACCTGCCCGACCTGCGCCGGCAGCGGCGCGCGGCCCGGCACGTCGCCGCACACCTGCCCGGTGTGCCAGGGCGCCGGGGTGACCAGCCGCAGCCAGGGCGCGTTCGCGTTCTCCGAGCCGTGCCGCAACTGCCGCGGCAGCGGCTCGGTGGTCGACGACCCGTGCCCGACCTGCTCCGGCAGCGGCGTGACGACGCAGACCCGCACCATCACCGTGCGCATCCCGGCGGGCGTCAAGGACGGCCAGCGCATCCGGCTGGCCGGCAAGGGCGCGCCGGGACGGCGGGGCGGCCCGGCCGGTGACCTGTTCGTCGTCGTGCACGTGTCGCCGCACGAGCTGTTCGCGCGCACCGGCGACGACCTCACCCTCACCGTGCCGATCACCTTCGGCGAGGCCACGCTCGGCACCACCCTCACCGTGCCGACGCTCGACGGCAACGTGTCGCTGCGGGTCCCCGCCGGCACCGCCAGCGGGCAGACGCTGCGGGTGCGCGGCCGGGGCGTGACGGGCAAGAGCCGCGCCGGTGACCTGCTGGTGACCGTCGAGGTCGCCGTCCCCAAGCGGGTGTCGGCCGCCGCCGAGCAGGCGATCAAGACCCTCGAGGCCGAGCTGGGTGACCCGCGGCCGCGGATCACCGCCGCGGTCTCCGGCGGGGGTGCGCGGTGACCGCCTCGCCGGACCGCGGGCACGCGGACGCGGCCGCCCGCGCCGTCGCCGAGGACGCGCCGGTCTTCGTCATCTCGGTGGCCGCCGAGCTGGCCGGCATGCACGCGCAGACGCTGCGCCAGTACGACCGGCTCGGGCTGGTCCGCCCGGGCCGGACGGCCGGCGGCGGCCGCCGCTACAGCCCGCGCGACGTCGCGCTGCTGCGGGAGGTGCAGCGCCTCTCGCAGGAGGACGGCGTCAACCTCGCCGGCATCAAGCGGATCATCGACCTGGAGTCGCAGGTCGAGGCGCTCCAGCACCGCGTCCGGGAGCTGATCGACGAGCTGGAGGTTGCCGAGCGCCGCCGGATCGCCGCCGAGTCCGCCGCCCGCGCCGGCTCCCTCGGCGACGCCGGCTACGGCGGGGCGCTGGTGCCGCTGCGGCCGGCCACCTCGGCGCTGGTCGTGTGGCGCCCGAGGGAGTCGCGGTGAGCGCGGACCGGCCGGTCGACACGCACGAGGCGTACGTCGCCGTCGAGCGGGAGATCGGGCTGCTGCTGCGCCGGTCGCGGGCGATGTCCACCCGGCTGGCGCGGGAGCTGCACCCCGACCTGGACGGCGCCGCGTACGGGCTGCTCGCCCTGCTCGCCGACGCCGGCCCGCTGCGGGCGACCGACCTGGTGATCCGCCTGGGCCTGGACAAGAGCACGGTCAGCCGGCAGGTGTCCTCGTTGGTCGACCTGGGCCTGGTCTCCCGCGAGGCCGACCCGACCGACGGGCGGGCGCAGGTGCTCACGCCGTCGGCGGAGGGCGCCGAGCGGCTGGCGCGCATCCGGGAGGCCCGCCGCGCCCGCTGGGAGGAGGACCTCTCCCACTGGCCGGCGGAGGACGTGGCCCGCCTGGGCGAGCTCCTGGGCCGGTTCAACCAGCTGGGCGAGGCCCAGATCCGCGGCACCAGCGGCTGAGTCGCCGCCCTCGCCGGCGCCCGGGGACCCGCCCGCCCGCCCCGAGTCGACCCCGCCCCCAGCGGTGCAGGGCGTCGTCCCCGTGCGTATGACGGCGGTCATCCCGCCCCCGGTGGCCGCCGTGATGCGCATCCGGGCGGCGTCCGCTGGGGCTCGTCGCAGTGTGTGTCCGGCGCCCCCGACGCCCCGCCCCGACGCCCCGACGCCCCCGACGCCCGCGACGCCCCGACCGCGGGGGCGGGCCTCGCTCGTGCGAGGGGGGAGTGGGCGCCGCCACGCCGCGTCTCCGTTGCAGACGGCAACCAACTGGATGTATGGTTGGTGTCTGCAAGCACCTGATGGACCGGGGGACCCGATGCCCACCACCCGCGACACCCGCGACCGGCTGACCGCCGGCCTCTCCCGACTGCTGCGCACCGGTCGCCACCTGGGTGGCCGCGCGGCCGACGTCCTCTACGGCGACCTGCCCTCCTACGGCTGGGCGCTGCTCGTCCCGCTCGAGCGGGACGGCGAGCAGCGCTGCAGCGCGCTGGCGGCCGCCGTGGACATCGACGTGTCGGTCGCCAGCCGGCAGGTGGCCGCGCTCGAGCGGGCCGGCTACGTGGAGCGCCGCCCCGACCCCCGTGACGGGCGGGCGAGCCTGCTGCGGCTCACCGACGCCGGCGCCGCCGCGCTGGCCACCACCCGGGCGCTGCGCAACGACTGGGCCGCCACGGCGCTGTCCGGCTGGGACGAGGTCGACGCCGTCCGCCTCTCCGAGCTCGTCGAGCGCCTCCTCGACGACCTGGAGGCCGCGCTGCGCGACCCCGGCCGCGCCGCGCCCGCCCCGGTGGCCTCGTGACCGCCCCGCCCGCCGGGAGCTCGTCCGGGGCCCCCGACCCGACCTCCGCCGCACCCGCACCGACCAGGAGAACCGTGACCAGCACCGTCGCCCCGCCGGCGTCCGTGGAACAGCAGGGCCGGATGAGCCACCGGCAGATCCTCGAGGCCCTCTCGGGGATGTTGCTGGCGATGTTCGTGGCGTTCCTGTCCTCGACCGTCGTCTCCAACGCCCTGCCGACGATCATCACCGACCTGCACGGCTCGCAGAGCCAGTACACCTGGGTGGTCACGGCCACCCTGCTCGCCTCCACCGCCTCGACGCCCATCTGGGGCAAGCTGGCCGACCTCTTCAGCAAGAAGCTGCTGATCCAGCTCTCGATCGTGGTCTTCATCGTCGGGTCGATGCTCGCCGGGCTCGCGCAGTCGGTGGAGACGCTCATCGCCTGGCGCGTCCTGCAGGGCCTGGGCCTCGGCGGCCTGCAGGCGCTGGTGCAGATCGCCATGGCCGCGATGATCAGCCCGCGTGAGCGGGGCCGGTACTCCGGCCTGCTGGGCGGCGTCATGGCGGTGGCCACCGTCGGCGGCCCGCTGCTGGGTGGCCTGCTCGTCGACACGAGCTGGCTGGGCTGGCGCTGGTGCTTCTACGTCGGCGTCCCGTTCGCGGCGGTCGCCCTCGTGCTGCTGCAGCGCACGCTGCACCTGCCCGTCACCAAGCGCGACGTGTCCATCGACTACCTGGGTGCGGCCTTCCTGACCGCGGGCGTCTCGGCGCTCCTCATCTGGGTCACGCTGGCCGGCAACACCTTCCCGTGGGCCTCGACGGAGACGGCGCTGTTCCTCGCCGGCGGGCTGCTGGCCGTGGTGGCCTTCCTGGTCACCGAGTCGCGTGCCAAGGAGCCGATCGTCCCGCTGCGGCTGTTCCGCGACCGCACCACCACGCTGGCGGTCATCGCCAGCGTCGCGATCGGCATCGCGATGTTCGGCGCGTCGGTCTTCCTCGGCCAGTACCTGCAGATCTCGCGGGGCTACTCGCCGACCGCGGCCGGCCTGCTCACCGTCCCGATGGTCGGCGGCCTGCTGATCTCCTCGACCGTGTCGGGCCAGCTGATCACCCGCTACGGCCGGTGGAAGCGGTTCCTCGTCGGCGGTTCGCTCGCCGTCGTCGCCGGTTTCGCCCTGCTGGCCACCATCGACCACGCCACCCCGATCCCGCTGCTGGGCGTCTTCCTCTTCGTCCTCGGCACCGGCATCGGCATGACCATGCAGAACCTGGTGCTCGCGGTGCAGAACACGGTCGCCGCTCAGGACCTGGGTGCGGCGAGCTCGGCGGTGGCCTTCTTCCGCAGCCTCGGCGGCACGATCGGTGTCTCGGTCCTCGGCGCCGTGCTCAGCGCCCGGGTGACCACGCTGATCACCGCCGGGCTGCCGGACGGCGCCACCGCGGCCGCCGGGTCGGGCAGCGTGGGGCTGGCCGACCTGGCCGACGCGCCGCCGGCCGTGCGGGAGCTCATCACCGTCTCCTACGGCGACGCGACCGGCCGGATCTTCCTGGTCGCGGCGATCGTCGCCGTCACCGCGGTCGTCGCGATCCTGTTCATCCGCGAGGTGGCCCTGAAGACCGAGAGCGGTGAGGAGCGGATGCGCTCCGAGGAGGCCGTGGACGCCGAGGAGGCCGCCCTCTCCCGCTGAGGCAGGTCCGAGCCGGCCGACGGGCCCGCACCCCCCGAGGGTGCGGGCCCGTCGGCGTCTCAGGACTCCAGGGCGGCGTCCAGGCTGATCTCGCCGACGCCCGCGAGGGCCTTGCTGACCGGGCAGCCGGCCTTGGCGGCCTGGGCGGCCTGCTCGAAGCCGGCGGCGTCCAGGCCCTCGACCTCGCCGCGCACGGTCAGGTGGATGCGCGTGATCGTCGGGGCGCCGTCCTTCTGGCCCAGCGTCACGTCGGCGCTGATCTCCAGCGACTGCGGCGTCCCGCCGGCCTTGCCGATCTCGCTGGACAGGGCCATCGCGAAGCACGAGGAGTGCGCGGCGGCGATGAGCTCCTCGGGGCTGGTGGTCCCGCCGGCCTCGTCGGCGGTCCGCTTCGGGAAGCTGACGTCGAAGGTCCCCGCCTTCGAGCTGGACAGCTCGACCTGGCCGGACCCCTCCTGCAGGGTGCCGTTCCAGGCCGTACGGGCGGTACGAGAGGGCATCGCTCCTCCATCGGGTCCGGCCGCCCGGTCCGGACGGCGCGTCCCGGGCCCTACCCGGCCGGTCGGGGCGCAACCGGGAGGGTCAGGAGACCGAGCGGCCCGGGGTGCCCACGCGCTCGATCAGCGTCTCGAGCTGGGTCTTCAGGGCGCCGAAGCCGTCGGCGTCCAACTGCAGCGCGCAGATCATGTCCTGGGAGATGGCCAGGCCGCGCTCGCGCAGGGCGCGGCCGGCGTCGGTCAGCGCGATGGCGACCGAACGCTCGTCCTCCACGCGGCGGTGCCGGCTCACCAGCCCCGCGCCGGTGAGGCGCTTGAGCAGGGGCGAGAGCGTGCCGCTGTCGAGGTTCAGCCGCGAGCCGAGCTGCCCGACGGTCTGGTTGTCCTCTTCCCAGAGCAGCATCATCACGAGGTACTGCGGATAGGTCAGCCCGATCTCGTCGAGCTGCGGCCGGTACCGCGCGGTCAGGGCGCGGGACGCGGCGTACAGCGCGAAGCACAGCTGGTCCTCGAGGAGGACGCTCGGGGCCGGCAGACGCGTCATGCGCCGGATCCTACGGCGCGACCGGCCCCTTCCTCCGGACGTGTGCCGGTGGATGCACGGTGAGCTGAGGTGTGGCTCACACTCCCCGGCGCAGGGGTGCGGGTCCTGGACGCAGGAGGGTTGAGTGGAACAGACTCAACCCTGAGTGCGTTGGACCGATCGAGCCGGCCGGGACCCCGGCCCCGACGCGAGAGGAAGCCCAGCCCCCGATGGCGCAGAGCAAGCTCACCACCCGTTCGCAGGAGGCGGTCACGGCCGCCCAGCGCCTGGCCGTCGACCGCGGGCAGGCCGCGCTGGAGCCCCTGCACCTGCTGGTCGCCCTCCTGGAGCAGTCCGACGGCATCGCGGGCCCGCTGCTGCAGGCCACCGGCGCCGACCCCGCCGACGTGCGCGCCAAGGCCGAGGCCGCCGTGCGCCGCCTGCCCAGCGTCAGCGGCGCCACCGTGCCCGCCCCCTCGCCGTCCCGCGAGTTCCTCCGCGTGCTCAACGTCGCCGGCGAGCAGGCGAGCGCCCTGGGCGACGAGTTCATCTCGACCGAGCACCTGCTCGTGGGCCTCGCCGGTTCCGACGGCGAGGCGGCCACCGTGCTCACCGGCGCGGGTGCCACCCGCGAGGCGCTGCTGGCCGCGTTCCGCACCGTCCGGGGCACCCGCAAGGTGACCACGCCGGACCCGGAGAGCACCTTCCAGGCGCTGGAGAAGTTCGCCGTCGACCTCACCGAGCGGGCCCGGGAGGGCAAGATCGACCCGGTCATCGGCCGGGACACCGAGATCCGCCGCGTGGTGCAGGTGCTGTCCCGGCGCACCAAGAACAACCCCGTCCTGATCGGCGAGCCCGGCGTCGGCAAGACCGCGATCGTCGAGGGCCTGGCCCAGCGCATCGTGGCCGGCGACGTCCCGGAGAGCCTCAAGGGCAAGCGGCTGATGGCGCTGGACCTGGGCGCGATGGTGGCCGGCGCCAAGTACCGCGGCGAGTTCGAGGAGCGGCTCAAGGCCGTCCTGCAGGAGATCACCGAGGCCGAGGGGCAGGTCGTCACCTTCATCGACGAGCTGCACACGATCGTGGGCGCGGGCGCCACCGGCGACTCCGCGATGGACGCCGGCAACATGATCAAGCCGATGCTGGCCCGGGGCGAGCTGCGGATGGTCGGTGCCACCACCCTCGACGAGTACCGCGAGCACATCGAGAAGGACCCGGCGCTGGAGCGCCGCTTCCAGCAGGTGCTGGTCGGCGAGCCGAGCGTCGAGGACACCATCGGCATCCTCCGCGGGCTCAAGGAGCGCTACGAGGTGCACCACGGAGTGCGCATCACCGACGCCGCCATCGTCGCCGCGGCCGCGCTGTCGGACCGGTACGTCACGGCCCGCTTCCTGCCCGACAAGGCGATCGACCTGGTCGACGAGGCGGCGAGCCGGCTGCGGATGGAGATCGACTCCCGCCCGGTCGAGGTCGACGAGGTCGAGCGGGCCGTGCGCCGGCTGGAGATCGAGGAGATGGCGCTGGCCAAGGAGGACGACCCCTCCTCGGTCGAGCGGCTGGCCGCGCTGCGCGAGGACCTCGCCGACCGGCGCCAGCAGCTGGACGAGCTGACCGCGCGCTGGCAGCAGGACAAGAGCGCCATCGTGCGCATCCAGCAGATCAAGGAGGAGCTGGAGCGGGTGCGCTCGGACGCCGAGCGGGCCGAGCGCGACGGCGACCTCGCGCACGTGGCGGAGCTGCGCTACGGGCGGATCCCGCAGCTGGAGAAGGCGCTCGCCGAGGCCGAGGAGTCGGTCGAGACGGGCGACTCCATGCTCAAGGAGGAGGTCGGCCCCGACGACATCGCCGAGGTCGTGCAAGCGTGGACCGGCATCCCCGCCGGGCGGCTGCTCGAGGGCGAGACCCAGAAGCTGCTGCGGATGGAGGACGAGCTCGCCCGGCGGGTCGTCGGCCAGCCGGACGCCGTGCGGGCCGTCTCCGACGCCGTCCGCCGGGCGCGCTCCGGCGTCGCCGACCCCGACCGGCCCACCGGCTCGTTCCTGTTCCTGGGCCCCACCGGCGTCGGCAAGACCGAGCTGGCCAAGGCGCTGGCGGAGTTCCTCTTCGACGACGAGCGCGCCATGGTCCGCATCGACATGAGCGAGTACTCCGAGAAGCACTCGGTGGCCCGCCTGGTCGGCGCCCCGCCCGGCTACGTCGGGTACGAGGCCGGCGGCCAGCTCACCGAGGCGGTCCGGCGGCGGCCCTACACCGTCGTCCTGCTCGACGAGGTGGAGAAGGCCCACCCGGACGTCTTCGACGTGCTGCTGCAGGTGCTGGACGACGGCCGGCTCACCGACGGCCAGGGCCGCACGGTCGACTTCCGCAACACCATCCTGATCCTGACGTCGAACCTGGGCTCGCAGCTGATCGCCGACCAGTCGGTGCCCGAGGAGCGGCGCCGGGAGGCGGTCATGGAGGTCGTCCGCGGGCACTTCAAGCCGGAGTTCCTCAACCGGCTGGACGACGTCGTGGTGTTCCGCGCGCTCGGCAGCGACGAGCTGACCGGCATCGTGGACATCCAGGTCGGCGTCCTCGCCCGCCGGCTGGCCGCCCGCCGGCTGACCCTCACGGTCACCGACGGGGCCCGCGAGTGGCTGGCGCTCAACGGGTTCGACCCGGTGTACGGCGCCCGGCCGCTGCGCCGGCTGGTGCAGTCGGCCATCGGCGACCAGCTCGCCCGGGCGCTGCTGGCCGGCGACATCCGCGACGGCGACCAGGTCGTGGTGGACGCGCCGGCGGACCTGTCGGTCGAGGGCCTCGACGTCCGCCGCGCCTGAGGCGGCGACGCGACCCGGGCCGGCCGGGGTGGCGCTACCCGTCGCCCCGGCCGGTCGTCGGTCATGATCGTGGCGACACCGGTGCGGAGCAGGGAGCGGACATGACGGCAGGGCAGGGTGGTCCCGACCAGCAGGGGTGGCAGCAGCCCCCGGCGCAGCCGGGCGGCCAGGGCTGGCAGCAGCCGCCGGCGTACCCCGGGCAGCAGCAGGGCCAGTACGGCTACCAGCCGGCGCCCTCCGCCGGGTGGGGCGCCCCGCCGCCACCCCCGATGGAGCGGCCGGTGACGGTCCGGGTGGGGATCGGCGCCTTCGTGGCGACGCTCGTCCTGGGGCTGATCGCCACGCTCGTGCAGTTCGCCGACACCGACGGCCTCGTCGACCAGCTGCGCGATGCCGACCCGTCGGTCACCGAGGACATCGCCCGCACCGCCCTCACCGTCGGCATCGTGATCGGCCTGCTGCTCGTCGCGCTGCAGGCGATGTTCATCTGGTTCGCCTGGCAGGGCCGCAACTGGGCGCGGATCGTGCTGTTCGTCCTGGGCGGCCTCGGGGTGCTCAGCGGTCTCGCGGCCTTCAGCGGCGCCGCCGGTGCCTCCACCGCCAACGGGTTCCTCACCTCGCTGTCGGTCTTCTCGCTGCTGCTCACGGCCGCCGGGGTCATCGCGCTCGCGCTGAAGCCGTCCTCGGAGTGGTACCGCCACGAGGGGGCCCGCCGGGCCGCCAGCCGGTGAGACCGGCGCCCGGGCGGCGACGTCCGGGCGCCGTGACCCAACCGTGATGAACCGATCAGGGCCCCCGGGGCGAAGGCCTGGTGTGACCACGCTCGAGCAGGCGCCCGCAGCCGCCCCCGACGCCGCTCCCCGCGGCCGCGGGGGCCGCGGGCTGCGCCGCCTGCTCGCGGCCCTGGCCGGGCTGCTGGCCGCGGCCGTCGCCCTCGGGGTCGCCCAGCTCGTGTCGGCCGCCACCGGCCCGTCCACCGCGCCCGTCGTGGCCGTCGGCGACACCGTGATCACGCTGGTGCCGGAGCCGGTCAAGCAGTTCGCCATCCGGACCTTCGGCGAGAACGACAAGATCGCCCTCGTCGTCGGGACGCTCGTCGTCGTCGCGCTCTACGCGCTGCTCGTGGGCCTGCTGTCACTGCGCTCGCGGACGGTCGGCGTCCTCGGCGTCGTGCTGTTCGGCGTCCTCGGGGCCCTGGCCGCGGCGACCAGGCCGGCCGCCGAGCGGCTGGCCTGGCTGCCCTCCACCGTCGGCGCCGTCGCCGGGGTCCTGGCCCTCCTCGTGCTGCTCCGCCCGCTGACCGGTCGGCCCGTGCTGCCCCGCTCGCGGCCCCCGGCGGACGCGACGGCGGCCGCGGCCCGGCACGTCCCGACCGGCGACGGCGCGACCGCCCAGGACCCCTCCGCCGTCGACCGCCTCCGCGCGGCCCTCGGCACGGCCGGCGACCGCAAGGGCCTGGACCGGCGCGGCTTCTTCCTCGCCTCCGGCGCCGCCCTCGGCGTCGCCGCGGCCACCGGCGGCGGCGGGTACCTGCTGCAGCGCCGCTTCGACGTCAGCGCCGCCCGCGCCGACCTCAGGCTGCCCGCGCCGGCCTCGCCCGCCGCACCGCTGCCCGCCGGCGCCGACCTCGCCGGGACCGTGGACGGCGTCACCCCGCTGATCACCCGCAACGCGGACTTCTACCGGATCGACACCGCGATCACCGTGCCGCAGATCCGGCCCGGCGACTACCGCCTGGAGCTGACCGGCTCCTTCGACGACCGCGCCACGTTCTCCCTCGAGGACCTCTACGGCCGCGACGACCTGATCGAGCGCGACGTCACCCTGACCTGCGTCTCCAACGAGGTCGGCGGCCGGCTCGCCGGCACGGCCCGCTGGCTGGGCGTCCCGCTGGGCGCCTTCCTCCGCGAGCACGGCATCTCCCCGGACTCCACGCAGCTGGTCTGCCGCTCCAGCGACGGGATGACCATCGGCGCCCCGACCCGGTCGGCGCTCGACGTCGAGGACGCGATGCTCGCCATCGGCATGAACGGCGAGCCGCTCCCCGTGGAGCACGGCTTCCCGGTGCGGATGGTCATCCCGGGCCTGTACGGCTACGTCTCGGCCTGCAAGTGGCTGGTCGGCATCGAGGCCACCACCTTCGACGCCTACGACGCCTACTGGGTGCAGCGCGGCTGGACGCAGCAGGGCCCGATCAGGGTCGCCTCCCGCATCGACACCCCTGCGCCGCTGCGCCGGTTCCCCGCCGGCCGGCTGCCCGTCGCCGGCGTCGCCTGGGCGCAGACCCGCGGGATCGCCGCCGTGGAGGTCCGGGTCGACGACGGCGACTGGCTGGCCGCCGACCTCGCCCCCGAGGTGGACGCCGACCTGTGGCGCCAGTGGGTCCTGCCCCACGACTTCGCCCCCGGCAGCTACCAGCTCACCGTCCGCGCGACCACCGCCGACGGCGAGACGCAGACCGCCGACCGCGCCACCCCGTTCCCCTCCGGGGCGACCGGGCTGCACTCGATCCGGGTGATCGCGACCTAGCCGTCGTCCGCCCCCGGACCCACCCCCGAGACCCGTCTCGGCCACCCGGCCGCAGACGCATCTCCCGACCCGTCCCCCGGGCCGGGGGAGCACCACCCGCCCCGCGGCGCCCGTGACCCCGGCGCCGCAACGGACAGAGATGGAGCACCTCGTGACGAGCACCCTGACCCGCGGCGTGATGCTGGCGGCCGCCTCGGCCCTGACGCTGAGCATGGCCGCCTGCGGCTCCGACGACTCGGACGACACCGCCGCCGACAGCGGGTCGTCGGGCAGCAGCAGCGCCGCGGACGAGAGCATGTCCAGCAGCGCGCCCTCCTCCGACCCGTCGATGTCCGAGGAGCCCTTCGGTGCCGGCTGCTCCGCCGTCCCGCCCGAGGGTGAGGGCAGCTTCACCGGGATGACCGACGACCCGGTGGCGACCGCCGCCGGCAACAACCCGGCCCTGTCGACGCTGGTCTCGGCCGTGACCGCGGCCAACCTCGGGGACGCCCTCAACACCGCCCAGGACATCACCGTCCTGGCCCCGGCGAACCCGGCCTTCGAGGCCGTCCCGGCCGACCAGCTCAACGCGGTCCTCGCCGACAGCGCCCAGCTCACCGCGATCCTGACCCACCACGTCATCGAGGGCCGGCTCGCGCCGGACGAGCTGGCGGGCACGCACACCACGCTCAACGGCGACCAGGTCACCATCGCCGGGTCGGGCGAGCAGTTCACCATCGACGGGACGGTCACCCAGGCCCAGGCCACGGTGATCTGCGGCAACGTGCAGACCGCCAACGCCACCGTGTACATCATCGACCAGGTGCTGGCGCCCGCCGCCGGCTGAGGCAGGCCCCCGCGGCCCCGCCGCGAGGCCGAGGACGGCGGCCCGGTTCCCCTCGGGGGCCGGGCCGCCGTGCTGCGTAGGGTCGGGCGCATGGAGAAGGCCGCCGCCAGCCACCCCGACCGGGACCGCCTGCTCGAGCTGATCGTCGAGCTCGCCGTCGTGCACGGGAGGGTCACGCTCTCCTCCGGCCGCGAGGCCGACTGGTACATCGACATGCGCCGGCTGACCCTCCACCACGAGGGCGCCCCGCTGGTCGGCCGCGTGATGCGCCAGCTCACCGCCGACCTGCGCTACGACGTCGTCGGCGGCCTGACGCTGGGCGCGGACCCGGTGGCGACGGCGATGCTGCACGCGGCGGCCCACGGCGAGGGGTTCCTCGACGCGTGCGTCGTCCGCAAGGCCGGCAAGGCGCACGGGCTGCAGCGGCGGATCGAGGGGCCGGACGTCAAGGGCCGCGCGGTGCTCGTCGTCGAGGACGTCTCCACCACCGGCGGCAGCCCGCTGACCGCCGTCGAGGCGCTGCGCGAGGCCGGCGCCGAGCCGGTCGCCGTCGCCGTCATCGTGGACCGCGGCGGCCGGGCCGCCGTGGAGGCCGCGGGGCTGGAGTACCGGTCCGCGTTCACCCTCGCCGACCTCGGCCTGGAGTAGTCGCGCGCAGGACCGCGCTCCTGCACCGTGCAGGAGCGCGGTCCCGCACGGCGGCCCGTCGTACGGTGTGTCCGTGACCACAGTGACGACGGCGTGGGCGGCCGAGCTGGCCGACGCGCTCGGCCCGGGCAGCGTGCTCACCGACCCCGACGTCACCGCCTCCTACGCCCGCGACCAGGCGATGCTGGCCGAGGCCGGCACCCCCGCCGCGGTCGTCTTCCCGCGGAGCACCGACGACGTGGTCGCGGTGATGCGGATCGCCTCCCGGCACGGGGTCCCCGTGGTGCCCCGCGGCGCCGGGTCGGGCCTGGCGGGGGCGAGCAACGCCGTCGACGGCGCGATCACGGTCGTGATGACCCGGATGGACGCCGTCCTGGAGGTGTCGCTCGCCGACCGCCTCGTCGTCGTCCAGCCCGGCGTGGTCAACAAGCAGCTGCGCGACGCCGTCGCCGGGCACGGGCTGTTCTACCCGCCGGACCCCTCCAGCTACGACTGGTGCACGATCGGCGGGAACCTCTCCACCAACTCCGGCGGGCTGTGCTGCGTCAAGTACGGCGTCACCACCGACTACGTGCTGGGCCTGGAGGTCGTGCTCGCCGACGGGCGGGTGCTGCGGACCGGCCGGCGCACGGTCAAGGGCGTGGCCGGCTACGACCTCGCCCGGCTGTTCGTGGGCTCGGAGGGCACCCTCGGCGTGATCACCGAGGCGACGCTGGCGCTGCGCCCGGCGCCGCAGCGGCCGGTCACCCTCGCCGCCACCTTCGCCACCACCGCGCAGACCGGCCAGGTCGTCGAGCGGGTGGTCACCTCCGGGCTCGTCCCCAGCCTGCTCGAGGTCATGGACAACACCTGCATCTGCGCCGTCGACGACCTGCTGCACGCCGACCTCGACCGCGGCGCGCACGCGCTGCTGGTCGCCCAGTCCGACACCGGGGGTGCCGCGGCCCTGGCCGAGATCGAGGCCCTGGCCCAGCTCTGCCGGGAGGCCGGCGCCGACCTCGTGCACACCACCGAGGACCCGGCGGAGGGCGACCTGCTGCTGGCCGCGCGGCGGATGGCGCTGCCGGCGCTGGAGCAGCTGGGCAGCACGCTCATCGACGACGTCGCCGTCCCGCGCTCGGCGATCGCCGGCTTCCTCGACGGCTGCGACGCCATCGCCGCCCGGCGGCAGCTGACCATCGGCGTGGTCGGGCACGCCGGCGACGGCAACATGCACCCGACCATCTGCTTCGACCCCGCCGACGCCGGCCAGCGCGAGCGGGCGTTCGCGGCCTTCGACGACATCCTCGAGCTGGGCCTGTCCCTCGGCGGCACGATCACCGGCGAGCACGGCGTCGGCGCGCTCAAGGTCGACTGGCTGGAGCGCGAGATCGGCCCCGTGTCGCTGGAGGTGCACCGGTCGATCAAGGACGCGCTGGACCCGGCGGGCCTGCTCAACCCCGGCAAGGTGCTGCGCCGCCTGACACCCTGAGGCCCATGAGCCGAGACCGGTTGCTCGTCATCGGCGGGGACGCCGCCGGCATGTCCGCCGCGTCCCAGGCCCGCCGGCTGCGCCCCGACGACCTGGACATCACCGTCCTCGAGCAGGGCCCGGACGTCTCCTACTCCGCCTGCGGCATCCCCTACTGGGTGGGCGACGTCGTCCCCGACCGCGACCGGCTCATCGCCCGCACCCCGCACGAGTTCGCCGCCCGCGACATCGACGTCCGCACCGGCACCCGCGCCGAGGGGATCGACCTGGCCGCCGGGACGGTGCGCACGAGCACTGGCGAGACGCTCGGCTACGACCGGCTGGTCGTGGCCACCGGGGGGCGGCCGGCCCGCCCGCCGGTCCCGGGCCTGGACGCCGACGGGGTGCACGGGGTCCACCGGCTCGCCGACGGCGCCGACATCCGCGCCGCGATCGCCGCCGGGGCGCGGCGGGCCGTCGTCCTCGGCGGCGGCTACATCGGGCTGGAGATGGCCGAGGTGCTGCACGGCCGTGGCCTGGCGGTCACCGTGGTCCTCGCCGACCCGCTGCCGATGGCGCAGCTCGACGAGGACCTGGGGGAGCGGGTCTGCGCGGCGATGGGGGACATGGGCATCGACGTCCACCCCGGCGAGCCGGTGCGCGAGATCGAGGCCGACGCCGACGGCGTCGTCCGCGCCGTGCGCACCGACGGCGGCTGCCACCCGGCCGACCTCGTCGTCCTCGGGCTGGGCATGGGGCCGGAGGTGGCGCTCGCGGCGGACGCCGGCCTGCAGCTGGGCAGCACCGGGGCGATCGAGGTCGACCGCACCCAGCGCAGCCTCTCCCACCCGGAGGTGTCCGCCGCCGGCGACTGCTCCCAGACGTTCTCCCGCATCACCGGGGAGGCGGTGCACGTCGCGCTGGGCACGCACGCCAACAAGCAGGGCCGGGTGGCGGGCTCGGTCATCGCCGGGACGCCGGCCCGCTTCGCCGGCGTCCTCGGGACGGCGCTGACCAAGGTGGGCGACACCGAGGTGGCGCTCACCGGGCTGAGCACGCAGCACGCCCGGGAGGCCGGCTACGACCCGCGGGTGGAGACCATCGAGGCCACCACCCGGGCCGGCTACTACCCGGGCGCCGAGGACATCACGGTGCGGCTGATCAGCGAGCGCGGCTCCGGGCTGCTGCTGGGCGCGCAGATCGTCGGCGGCCCGGGCAGCGGCAAGCGGATCGACGTCTTCGCCACCGCCATCTGGGCCGGGCTGACCGCCGAGGAGCTGGCCGGCTCCGACCTCTCCTACGCGCCGCCGTTCTCGCCGACCTACGACCCCGTGCTGGTCGCCGCGCGGGTGTCCAGCCGCCTCGAACTGGGGTGAGGGAGGGCCCGCGGACGCGGGGCCCTGCAGCGGGGCCGCGGATCAGCGGGATACTGACCCGCGACGACTGCGCAGCCGCCGACGACAGGAGTGCCCCGCATGCCCATCGCGACCCCTGAGGTCTACGCCGACATGATCAGCCGGGCCAAGGAGGGCGGCTTCGCCTACCCCGCGATCAACTGCACGTCCTCGGAGACGATCAACGCGGCGCTGCGCGGGTTCGCCGACGCCGGCAGCGACGGGATCATCCAGTTCTCCACCGGCGGTGCCGAGTTCGGCTCGGGGACCAAGGTCAAGGACATGGTCACCGGTGCGGTGGCGCTGGCCGAGTTCGCGCACGTGGTCGCCGAGCGGTACCCGGTCAACGTCGCGCTGCACACCGACCACTGCCCGAAGGAGAAGCTGGACTCCTACGTGCGGCCGCTGATCGCGCTCTCGCAGGACCGCGTCGACGCCGGCCAGGCGCCGCTGTTCCAGTCGCACATGTGGGACGGCTCCGCGGTCGAGCTGAACGAGAACCTGCAGATCGCCGAGGAGCTCATCGCCAAGTGCGCCGCGGCGAAGATCGTGCTGGAGATCGAGATCGGCGTCGTCGGTGGCGAGGAGGACGGCGTCGCCCACGACATCAACGAGAAGCTCTACACCGCCCCCGGTGACTTCGTGGCCACGGCGAAGGCGCTGGGCCTGGGCGAGAAGGGCGTCTACCTGCTGGCCGCGACGTTCGGCAACGTGCACGGCGTCTACAAGCCCGGCAACGTCAAGCTGCGCCCGGAGATCCTCAAGGAGGGCCAGGACGTCGTCAGCGCCGAGCTGGGCCTGCCCGAGGGCAGCAAGCCGTTCAACTTCGTCTTCCACGGCGGCTCGGGCTCGCTGCAGTCGGAGATCCGCGAGGCGCTGTCCTACGGCGTGGTGAAGATGAACGTCGACACCGACACCCAGTACGCCTTCACCCGCCCCGTCGCCGGGCACATGTTCAGCAACTACGACGGCGTGCTGAAGGTCGACGGCGAGGTCGGCAACAAGAAGACCTACGACCCGCGCAGCTACCTCAAGGCCGCCGAGGCGGGCATGGCCGCCCGCGTCGTCGAGGCCTGCGAGGACCTGCTGTCGGCCGGCCAGTCCCCGAACGCATGACGCACGCCCACCACAACCTGCTCGGCGAGCCGCCGGCCACGCTGCTGCCGGCCGACCCCGAGGCCGAGGGCGAGCTCGCCGAGGGGCTGCCGGCGGCCGAGGTCGCCGCGCACCACCCGACGCACAGCGGTGCCTGGGCGGCGCTGGCCGAGGAGGCGATCGACGGCGGCCGGGTGATCGAGGCCTACGCCTACGCCCGCACCGGCTACCACCGCGGGCTGGACGCGCTGCGCCGCAACGGCTGGAAGGGCTACGGCCCGGTGCCGTGGACGCACGAGCCCAACCGCGGGTTCCTGCGCTGCGTGACGGTGCTGGCGCGGGCCGCCGAGGCGATCGGCGAGACCGCCGAGCAGGAGCGCTGCACCCAGCTGCTGCGCGACTGCGACCCGTCGCTGGCTCCCTGACGGTCACTCTCGGTCATCTCAGCAGGCGGAACGGCCGGTCCGCGATCACACTGCGTCTCCCGAGGTGTCGCCCGGCACCCCGTCGTGAGAGGAGTGGGTCATGGCAACGCTGCTCTGGATCCTCGCCGTCGTCCTGGTGGTCGCCGGCATCGTGGCGATCGTCCGTCGCCAGCTGCTGTGGGGCATCGTCCTGATCGTCGTCGGCCTGCTGGTCGGCCCCGGCGGGGTGAGCGTCTTCAACGTCTGACCGGGCCCTCCCGGCGGGACCGATCGGTCCCGCCGGGAGGGCGTGCGCGGCCGGGACGGGTCAACGGTCGAGCTCGGGGTAGGTGCGCTCGATCGTCGCCGTCAGCGCGGTGAGCTCGTCGTCGCCGGCCATGATGCGGGTCAGGCCGTCGGAGTCGACGTCCTCCCGGGTGAGGTTGCCAGCCACCTGCCCGCTGGCCAGCAGCAGGAACCGGTCGCCGATGAGGTGGGCGTAGCGCGGGTTCGCGGTGACGACGACGACCGCCAGCCCGCGGGCCCGCGCCGCCAGCAGGGCCTGGCCGGCCTGGGTGGCGCCGGCGAGGCTGCGCGGCGCGGTGGGCTCGTCCACAACCAGGGCGCGGCTGCCGAAGTGCAGGGCCCGGGCGATCGCCAGGCTCTGCCGCTCGCCGGTCCGCAGGGCGCTCGCCGGCTGGTCGGGGTCGACGTCGCCCATCCCGACCTCCTGCAGCGCCCGGACGGCGGTCGCGCGCGCCGCGGCGAGGTCCAGGCGGCGCAGCGGCCACGGGCCGGTGGTCGGCTCCGCGCCGAGGGTGACGTTGCGCCACAGCGACAGCAGCGGGGCGACGGCGAGGTCGTTCCAGACGGTCGCGATGCCGGCGGCGCGGGCGTCGCGGGGCGAGCGGAACCGCGCGGGCCGCCCGTCGAGCAGGACCTCGCCCTCCTCCGGCCGGGTCAGCCCGGACAGCACCGAGACCAGCGTCGACTTGCCCGACCCGTTCTCGCCCAGGACGCAGGTGATGGTCCCGGCCGCGAACGCCGCGCCGACCCGCGACAGGACGGCCTCGCTGCCGTGCCGCACGGTCACCCGGCGCAGCTCCAGCGCGGGACCGAGGACGGCGGCGTCGGCGGCGGTCACGACCGGGGCACCGCCCGCAGCCGGGCGCGCACCGCACCGTTGGCCAGCAGCGCGACGAGCAGCAGCACGCCCAGGAAGGCCTGGAACCACAACGGGTCCCAGCCGGCCAGGGTGACCCCGAACTCGACGACGGCGTAGAGCAGCGCCCCCGCGGCGGTGCCGACGGCCGAGCCGTAGCCACCGGTGAGCAGGCACCCGCCGATGACCGCGGCGACGAGGAACTCGATGGCCGGCATGAGGCTGGCGGTGCCCTCCACGCTGCCGATCCGGACCAGCGCGAGCGTGCCGACCAGCCAGCCGGCGGCCGCGGTGCAGCAGAACATCGTCAGGGTGGTCCGGCGCACCGGCACCCCGAGCTCGCGGGCGGCGTGCCGGACCCCGCCGGTGGCGAGCAGCCCGTTGCCGAACCGGGTCCGCCACAGCACCCAGGCGGCCCACGCGGTGAGCACGAGCCACCAGACGACCGAGACGTGGAACAGGCCCTCGCCCCACTGCACGGTGGCGTCGAACAGTGCCCGCGCCGACGTCCAGCCCGCCGCGTCCGGCAGGCCCTGGATCACCGTGGTGCCCGTGAGGGCCCGGGTGAGGGCCAGCGCGGCCCCCTGGAGCACCAGGTGGGCGGCGAGGGTGACCAGGAAGCTGGGCAGCCCCGTCCGGACCACCAGCCAGCCGTTGAGCAGCCCCACGGCCAGCGAGCCGGCCAGGGAGGCGCCCAGGGCGGGCCAGATGCCCCAGCCGGCCTCGGTGACCAGCAGGCCGGTCCCCAGCGCGCTGGCCACCGCGACCATCCCGATGGACAGGTCGACGTGCCCGGCGACGAGCAGCATCCCGACCGCGAGCGCGCCGATGCCCAGCAGCGCCGCGCTGTCCAACACGCCGGCGATCCCGGCCGCGGTCAGCAGCCCGGGCGCCTCGATCGCGAAGAACACCGAGGCGACGAGCAGCCCCACCCAGGCGGCGGTGCTCGGGCGGGCCAGCGGCCGGGCGGGCAGGCGGCGACCCGGGCGCCCGGGCACCAGGGCGGGACCGGACAGCGGGCGCGCGGTCACGGGCGCCGGGGGCGGGACGACGGCAGCGGGGGCCTCCTGCGGACGAGCGGGCGGCTCCCAGTGTCTACGAGACCCGCCGTCCGCGTGCGCCGGGCACCGGCGGGGCGCTCACGGCTGCAGGCGCCAGCGGACGCGGTCGTCGGCGTACCAGGTCCAGCGGCTCACCGGGCGTGGGTGGGCGACGCCGTCGCGGGTGACGTGGGCGGGGTCACATGCGATCTGCAGGGCCCGGCCGCGCGAGAGCCGCGGCGGGCGCAGCGGCGCCACCGTGACCACGACGCGCAGGGTGTCCACGGCCTGCCAGTCGGGGCGCGCGGTGATGCGGGTGACCATCCCGTCGGCGACCTTCGCGTCGTCGTGGTGGGCCTGGGCCCCCAGCCGCCGCGACAGCAGCGGCCGTCGGCTGCCGTCGGCCGCGGGCTCCACGCGCCCGGAGTGCAGCAGCACCCCGCCGTGGTCGTCGCGGACCAGCGTCATCTCGCGCGCCGGCCCGCCGTCCCCGATGCCCAGGTCACGCGCCAGGCCGGTGGAGAGCTTGTCGCCGGCCGGCTCCCAGGAGACGACGACGGCGGCGGTCCGGGCGGCGCGGTGCAGCTCCGCGAGCACCCCCGCCAGCGCCGGGACCGGGCCGCGGACCAGCACGGACGGGCCCGCGACGGCCGCCGCGACGGCGTCCCGGGGAGGGGCCTGGTCGGGGGACAGGCCGCGCAGGTCCACGTCGACGTCGGGCATGCGATTACCCTGCCACCTGGCAGGCCGGTGATCACCGGTGTCGATGCGCGAGGGGATCTGACGAGCGATGCCGGCTGTCGTGCTGATCGGTGCCCAGTGGGGCGACGAGGGCAAGGGCAAGGCGACCGACCTCCTCGGTGGCCGGGTGCCCTACGTGGTCCGCTACCAGGGCGGGAACAACGCCGGGCACACGGTGATCACCCCGGACGGTGAGCGGTACGCGCTGCACCTGATCCCGTCGGGGATCCTGACCCCCGGCTGCACGCCGGTCATCGGCAACGGCGTGGTGGTGGACCCCGAGGTCCTCATCCGCGAGCTGACCGGGCTGGAGGAGCGGGGCGTCGACACGTCGCGGCTGGTGATCTCCGCCGACGCGCACTTGATCATGCCCCACCACCGAGCACTGGACAAGGTGACCGAGCGCTTCCTGGGCAAGCGGAAGATCGGCACCACCGGCCGCGGGATCGGCCCCGCGTACGGGGACAAGGTGGCCCGCACCGGCATCCGCGTGGCCGACCTGCTCGACCTGTCGATCCTGCGGCAGAAGCTCGAGGGCACGCTCCAGGAGAAGAACCAGGTCCTGGTCAAGGTCTACAACCGCAAGGCGATCGACGTCGACGAGGTCGTGGAGGAGTACGCGGGCTACGCGGAGCTGCTCAAGGGCCGCATCGCCGACACCCGGCTGATGCTGGGCAACGCCCTCGACGCCGGCGAGTGGGTGCTGCTGGAGGGGTCGCAGGGCACGCTGCTCGACGTCGACCACGGCACGTACCCGTTCGTGACGTCGTCCAACCCGACCGCCGGCGGCGCCGCGGTGGGCAGCGGCATCGGCCCCACCCGCATCGAGCGGGTGGTCGGGATCCTCAAGGCCTACACGACCCGCGTCGGGTCCGGCCCGTTCCCGACCGAGCTGCACGACGCCAACGGCGAGTACCTGCGCAAGCACGGCGGCGAGGTCGGCGTCACGACCGGCCGGGACCGCCGGTGCGGCTGGTTCGACGCGGTCATCGCCCGCTACGCGAGCCGGGTCAACGGCATCACCGACTACTTCCTCACCAAGCTCGACGTCCTCTCCGGCCTGGAGACGGTGCCGATCTGCGTGGCCTACGACATCGACGGCGTGCGGCACGACGAGATGCCGATGACGCAGACCGACTTCCACCACGCCACGCCGGTCTACGAGGAGATGCCCGGCTGGTTCGAGGACATCCGGCACTGCCGGTCCTTCGACGAGCTGCCGGCGAACGCGCAGGCCTACGTGCGGCGGCTGGAGGAGCTGTCGGGTGCCCGGGTGAGCGTGATCGGCGTGGGCCCGGGGCGCGAGGAGAACGTGGTCCTGCGCGACCTCATCTGAGGTCGCCGGGGAGGGCTCAGCGCCGGCCGGGGACGGCGGCCGGCCGCGGTGCCGGCCGGGTGCCCGCCGGGTCGCACAGCTCCCGGCGCACGGCGACGGCGATCTCCGGGGAGTCGGTGATCACGCCGTCGACCCCGAGGCCCATCAGCAGCCGGGCCTCGCCGGCGGCGTCGCCGGTCGCGGCCGGGTCGTCGCCGACGTGCAGGTGGCGGGGGAGGAACAGGTTCTCCGCCCGCAGGGTCCACGGGAGGACCGCGAGCCCGGCCCGGTGCGCCCGGGTGACCAGGTCGGTGACGCCGGTCAGGTTGCCGTCGGCGTCGCGCGGCAGGATCCGGTGCCGGCTCGGCGCGATGCCCTGCGCGTAGGTGGAGATCCCGCGCAGCCCGGCGTTGGTGAGCAGCCCGTCGTCCTCGGGCACGTCGTCGACGAGCTGGTAGATCGTCGGGCCGTCGTCGCCGAGCCGGGCGCGCAGGTCCTGCAGGCCGGCGGCGTCGAAGGACTGGACGACGACCGTGCCGTCGGGGGAGACCGCGTCGAGCCGGCGGAGCTCCGCGGCGACCAGCTCGGTCATCGGCAGGCCGTGCTCGGCGGACCAGGTGGGCTTCTTCAGCTCGGCGAGCACGCGGACCGGCCGGGTCGGCGTCGACCGGCGCCGGGCGATCGCGACCACCTCGGCGAGGGTGAGGATCCCGAACCGGCGGTCGTAGGCGGTGTTCATGGGGCGCATGTCGGGCATGCGCTCCATGGCGCGCAGCATCCGGATCTCGGCGAGGGTGAGGTCCTCGGCGAACCAGCCGGTGCGCTCCTTGTCCCCGACCAGCCGGGTGGTGCGCCGGTCGGCGAACTCGGGGCGGACGGAGATGTCGGTGGTGCGGGACAGCTCGTTCTCGTGCCGGACGACGAGGGCGCCGTCCCGGGTGACGACGACGTCGGGCTCGATCAGGTCGGCGCCGAGGTCGATCGCGAGCTCGTAGCTGGCCGCCGTGTGCTCCGGGCGGTAGGCCGGGGCGCCGCGGTGGCCGACGATCACGGGACGGGGGAGGCGGGTCACAGGACTCGTCGCCTGCGACACGGTCGCGCGCATGTCCCCAGGACACCCCAGACAGGTGGCCGGGCGGCGAACGCGGCACGGCGTTTCCTGCACGTCTCGGCGTCCGCGCAGGTCGGGCGTGCACCACCGGGATGCGTGTGACGGATGTCGCGCCCGCCGCCGCGGCGGTAAACCAGGCGACAGCCGCGGCGGCCGGGGTCGACCATTCGCGGCATGCACGACCTCGCAGACCTCGGGTGGGACGACGCCCGCACCGCCGACCTCCCCGCCGGCACCGACCCCGCCCGGGTCGCCCGCGTCGACCGGGGGCTGCTGACCGTCCTCGCCGGCGACGGCGAGCGCCGCGTGCACCCGGCGCCCGCCCTGTACGCCGGCACCGGACCGGCGGTCGGGGACTGGGTGGCCCTGCGCGGCGAGCTCGCCGTCGAGCTGCTGCCGCGCCGGACGGCGTTCGTGCGGACCGCCGCCGGGCGCACCTCCGCCCCGCAGGTCGTGGCGGCCGACCTGGACACCGTGCTGGTCGTCGACGCCCTCGGCGGCCCGGCGCGGCTGCGGCGCATCGAGCGCTACCTGGCCGTCGCCTGGAGCAGCGGCGCCGCGCCGGTCGTCGTCCTCACCAAGGCCGACCTGTGCGACGACGTCCCCGCCGTCGTGGCCGAGGTGTCGGGCGCGGTCCCCGGCGTGGGCGTGCTGGCCGTCAGCGTCGTCACCGGGAAGGGCGTGGACGCGGTGCGCGGCCTGCTCGGCCCCGGCCGGACCGGCGCGCTCGTCGGCCCCTCCGGCGTCGGGAAGTCCAGCCTGGTCAACGCGCTGCTGGGGGAGGAGGCCGTCGCGACCGGCGAGGTGCGCGCCGCCGACGGCCGCGGCCGGCACACCACGACCGCCCGCGAGCTGCACCGGCTGCCCGGCGGTGGCCTGCTGGTCGACACCCCCGGCATGCGGGAGCTCGCGCTGACCGACGACGAGGGCATCGACACCGCCTACGCGGACGTGACCGAGCTGGCCGCGGGCTGCCGCTTCCGCGACTGCGGGCACCACAGCGAGCCCGGCTGCGCGGTGCGGACGGCCGTGGAGGAGGGCCGGGTCGACGCCGGGCGGCTGCGCGGCTGGCGCAAGCTGCAGGCCGAGGCGCACCGGCAGGCGCTGCGCTCGGACGCCCGTGCCCGCGCCACCGAGCACGCCCGCGTCAAGGCCCTGCACAAGGCGATGCGCGCGCACCCGGCCCGGCCGCGCTGACCCGCTCCCCGCGCCACCACCGCCGGGCACCTCGGTAGGGTCGCCGTCCGTGCGCGTGCTCGTGATCGGCTCCGGTGCCCGGGAGCACGCCCTGTGCGTGGCTCTGCAGTCCGACCCCGCGGTGACCGCGCTGGCGTGCGCGCCGGGGAACGCGGGCACCCGCGCGATCGCGGAGGCGGCGTCGCTGGACGTCGCCGACCCGGTCGCGGTGGCCGCGCTGGCCACCGGCTGGGGCGCGGACCTCGTCGTCGTCGGGCCGGAGGTGCCGCTGGTCGCCGGCGCCGCCGACGCCGTCCGCGACGCCGGGATCGCCTGCTTCGGCCCGTCGGCGCAGGCCGCGCAGATCGAGGGCAGCAAGGCCTTCGCCAAGCACGTGATGACCGCCGCGGGGGTGCCGACGGCGCGGGCGTGGCCGGTCGGCGGCCCGGCGGAGCTGGAGACCGCGCTCGACGAGGCGGCGGCGCTGGTGCCCGGCGCGCCGTACGTGGTCAAGGACGACGGCCTGGCCGCCGGCAAGGGCGTCGTCGTCACGACGTCCCGGGCCGACGCCGTCGCGCACGGCCACCGCGTGCTGGACGCCGGCGGGTCGGTGCTGGTCGAGGAGTACCTCGACGGCCCCGAGGTGTCGCTGTTCGCCGTCACCGACGGGACGACGGTGCTACCGCTGGTGCCGGCCCAGGACCACAAGCGCCGCGACGACGGCGACGCCGGCCCCAACACCGGCGGCATGGGGGCCTACGCGCCGCTGCCCTGGGCGCCGGCCGGGCTGGTCGACGAGGTGCTGGCCACCGTGCTGCAGCCGACCGTCGACGAGATGGCCCGCCGCGGGGAGCCCTTCTCCGGCCTGCTGTACGCCGGGCTGGCGCTGACCTCGCGCGGCGTCCGGGTGGTCGAGTTCAACGCCCGCTTCGGCGACCCGGAGACCCAGGTGGTGCTGCCGCTGCTGGAGACGCCGCTGGGCGGTCTGCTGCACGCCGCGGCCACCGGCACGCTCGCCGCGCACCCGCCGCTGCGGTGGCGGTCCGGTGCCGCGGTGACCGTCGTCGTCGCCGCCGCGGGCTACCCCGAGCGGCCGCGCACCGGGGACCCGGTGACGGGGGCCGGCGGCGAGGGCGTGCTGCACGCCGGGACCGCGCTCGCCGCCGACGGCACGGTGCGCTCGGCCGGCGGCCGGGTGCTCGCCGTGACCGCGACCGGCGGGGACCTCGCCGCCGCGCGGCAGGCCGCCTACGAGCGGGTCGCCGGGGTGCGGCTGGCGGGTGCGCACTGGCGCAGCGACATCGCGCTGGCCGCCGTCGAGGGGCGCATCGCCGTCCCGTAGCCGGGCCGGCCGCCCGCGCGCACCGTCAGCGGACGCCGACCGCCGGCCGCGCCCGGTCCGGCCGCGGCTCGGGCGGCCGCGGCCCGTCGTGCCGGCGGGCCAGGTACGTGCCGGCCACGTTGGTGCAGGCCACGACCGGGACGGCGATGAGCGCCCCGAAGATGCCCGCGACCAGCAGCCCGGCCGCGATCGCCAGCACCACCGCGAGCGGGTGCACGTGCACCGCCCGGCCGAGCAGCAGCGGCTGCAGCACGTGCCCCTCCAGCTGCATGACCAGGATGACGACGGCCAGCGCGATCAGCGCCTTGACCGGGCCCACCGACACCAGCGCCACCAGGACGGCGACCGACCCGGCCAGGAACGAGCCGATGATCGGGATGAACGCGCCGAGGAACACCAGGGCGGCCAGCGGGACGACCAGCGGCACGCCGAGGACCGCCAGGCCGATGCCGATGCCGACCGCGTCGACCAGCGCCACGATCACCGTCGCCCGCACGTAGCTGATCAGGGTCCGCCAGGCGCGGCGGGCGGCCTCGTCGGTGTAGGCGCGGGCGTCGCCGGGGAGCAGGCCGACCAGCCACAGCCAGATCGACCGGCCGTCCTTGAGGAAGAAGAACAGCGTGAACAGCGCCAGGACGATCCCGGTGAACACCTCGCCGACCGTGGCCGCGGTGTTGATGGCGCCCGAGGCGATCTTGTCCTGGTTGCCGGCGAAGAAGTCCTGCGCCTGGTCGATCGCCTGGTCCAGCTGGCGCTCGGAGACCGGGAAGGTGTCCACCACGAAGTCGCGGACCTGCTCCAGGCCGGCGGTGACCTGGGTGGACAGGTCGTCGAAACCGTCGATGAACCGCTCGACGACGAGCGTGATGATCCCGGCCACGACGCCCAGCCCGACCAGCAGCATGGCGAACGCGGCCAGCGACCGCGCCCAGCCGTGCCGGACCAGCGCCGCCGCGCCCGGCTGCAGCAGGGCCGCCAGCAGCAGCGCGACGATGACCGGGACGACGACGACGGCGACGTAGGCCGCGGCCGTGACCAGCACGTACGCGCCGACCAGGACCACGATCAGCCGCCACGACCAGGCGGCGGCCGTGCGCAGCCCGGTGGGCACGCTGTCGTCGCCGACCGGGCGCCGCGGCGAGTGCCGGCGGTAGCCGCCCGCGGGCGGGCCGCTGACGCCGCCGGGGCCGACCGCCCCGTCGAGGTCGGGGGCGTCGGGCTCGGGGCTGCCCAGCGGGGGGCGGGTGACGCCCGTGGGGACGCCGTCCGGTGCCCGGTCCTGGCCGCCGCCGTCGGCGTCGCGGAGGGCGCCGTCGGGCTCGTCGTCGCGGACCAGGATCGAGCGGTCCTCGTCACCGGCGTGCCACCCGTGCGGGTCGGCCTCGGCGGCCGTGCGGATCCGCTCGCGCGCCCGCTCGACCAGCGCGGTGGCACGTCGCAGCATCGGGTCCTCCCGGCGAGCCGTAGGGGGCGTCCATGATCACGCTAGCGCTGCGGGAGACTGTGAGCGTGCTGCGACGAGCTGACCGGATGCGACGGATACCCGCATGATCGACCGCTACACGCTCCCCGAGATGGGCCGGGTCTGGAGCGACGAGCACAAGTACGAGCTCTGGTGCCGCGTCGAGACCCTGGTGCTGGAGGCGCACGCCGCCGCCGGCCGGGTCCCGGCCGACGTCGTGGAGCCGGTGCGCAACGCCCCTCCGCCGAGCGCCGCGCGGGTGGCCGAGATCGAGGAGACGACCCAGCACGACGTCATCGCCTTCCTCTCCGCCTGGGCCGACAACACCGAGCCGCGGTCGGCCGCGGCCTACGTGCACCACGGCATGACGTCCTCGGACCTGCTGGACACCGCGCTGGCGGTGCAGCTGACCGAGGCCACCGACCTGCTGCTGGCGCGGATGGACCGCTTCGTGGCGGTCCTGCGCGACCACGCGCTGGCCCACCGGGACACGATCAAGGTCGGCCGGACGCACGGCGTGCACGCCGAGCCCGACGTGTGGGGCCACCGCGTGGCCGACATCGCCTTCGCCGCCGCGCGGTCGCGCGACCGGCTGCGGGCGGCGCGCGAGCGCGTCGGCGTCGTCGCCATCTCCGGCGCCGTGGGCACGTACTCGCTCATCGACCCCGCCGTGGAGACGACGGTCGCGCAGGCCCTGGGGCTGCGGGCCGCCGACGCCTCCACCCAGGTGGTGCTGCGCGACTCGATCAGCGAGTGGGTCGCGGCGCTGGCGATCATCGCCACGGTCTGCGAGACGGTCGCGCTGGAGGTCCGCCACGGCCAGCGCACCGAGGTGCGGGAGCTGTCGGAGGCGTTCGGCTCGGGCCAGAAGGGCTCCAGCGCGATGCCGCACAAGAAGAACCCGATCCGCTCCGAGCGCATCGCCGGTCTCGCGCGGGTGGTGCGCGCCGCCGTCGTCCCGGTGATGGAGGGCATCCCGCTCTGGCACGAGCGCGACATCTCGCACTCCTCGACCGAGCGGGTGTTCCTGCCCGACGCCGCGATCACCACCGACTACCTGCTCCACCTGACCACCGGCCTGGTGGAGAACCTGGTCGTCGACGTCCAGCGGATGCGCGACAACCTGGACCTCACCGGCGGGCTGATCTACACCTCCTCGGTGCTGCTGGAGGTCGTGGAGAGCGGGCTGTCCCGCGAGGACGCCTACGCGCTGGTGCAGGGCGCGGCGATGGAGACCTGGAACACCGGCACGCCGTTCCGGGAGACGCTGCGCGCCCGCGCGGGGTCGGCCGGGGTGGCCCTCGACGAGGCGCGGCTGGACGAGATCTGCCGGCCCGAGCGCTACGTCGAGCAGCTGGGCCCGCTGTTCGACCGCGTCGCCGCCCTGTCGTGAGCGGACAGGGACGTGAGCATCCCAGCGAGGAACGAGCGAGGAGCGGAGCGTCCCGCGGGAGCGAACCGGGAGACACCGTGACCGATCTGCCTCTGGTCGCCCGCGGCAAGGTGCGCGAGGTCTACGACGCCGGCGCCGGGCGGCTGCTGCTGGTCGCGTCGGACCGGATCTCGGCGTACGACCACGTGCTGCCGACGCCGATCCCGGACAAGGGGCGCGTGCTCACCGCGCTGTCGGTGTGGTGGTTCGAGCAGCTGGCGCCGGTGCTGGCGCGGTTCGGGGCCGGCCACCACCTGCTGTCGGCGACCGACGTGCCGGCCGAGGTGGCCGGCCGCGCGATGCTGGTGCGCCGGCTGGAGATGCTGCCCGTCGAGTGCGTGGCGCGCGGCTACCTGTCCGGCTCCGGGACCGTGGAGTACCAGCGGACCGGGTCGATCCGCGACGTCCCGCTGCCCGCCGGGCTGGTCGAGGGGTCACAGCTGCCCGAGCCGGTGTTCACGCCGTCCACCAAGGCCGCGGTGGGGGAGCACGACGAGGCGATCGACTTCGCCACCGTCGGCGCGCTGGTCGGCGCCGACCGGGCCGCGGAGCTGCGCGAGCTGACGCTGGCGCTGTACCGCCGCGGCGCCGAGGTCGCGCGGGAGGCCGGCATCGTGCTGGCGGACACCAAGTTCGAGTTCGGGCGCTCCGCCGAGGGGCAGCTGACGCTCGGCGACGAGGTGCTGACGCCGGACTCCTCGCGCTTCTGGCCGGCGGTCACCTGGTCCCCGGGGGCGGTGCAGCCCTCCTACGACAAGCAGTTCGTCCGCGACTGGCTGACGTCCTCGGGCTGGGACCGCGTCTCGCCGCCGCCGGAGCTGCCCGCCGACGTCGTCGCCGCGACGCGGGAGCGCTACGTGACCGCCTACGAGAAGCTGACCGGCCGGCCCTTCGCCTGAGCGGCGCCCCGGGAGCCCGTCACGGGCTCCCGGGGACCGGCTCAGAGCGAGCCGCGGCTGCGCAGCAGGCGCATCTCGGTGAACACCCGCCGCCGGATCTCGTCCTGCTGCTTCTCGGTCAGCCCGGTGAAGCGCACCGAGACCTCCCACTGGCCGTCCTCCCGGAGGAACCGGCGCACGATCCGCACCTCGTCCTCGACCACCGTGCCGTCGAGGTCCAGCCGCAGCCGGAGCGCGTCGCCCGAGGTGTGCGGGATGCCGCCGTCGCGGTCCGTGGGCGCGGTGTGCAGCAGCAGCCGCGCGCCGCCCTCGCTGAGGTCGAGCGTGCTCCCCGCCCGGTCCTCGCGGCCGGCGTTGACCGTCACGCCCAGCCGCAGGGGGACCCGCACGGCGTTGCGCCGCTGCGTCTCCTTCGCCGCCCCGACCAGCAGCAGCTCCCAGCGGGGCTCGGCCTCGCCGGCGGCCGCCGCGTGGGTGGCCACGTACCGCGCCGGCACCCCGAACCACCGGCTCCCGTCCCGCCAGGTGACCTGCATGCCGGTGTCGGGGTCGAGGCGCATCGCGCGCCCCGCGCCCGTCCGGCCGACCGTCACCAGCAGCGTGCCCTGGGCTGCCTCGAGCACCGTGGCGACCAGCCCCTCGGGGATCCCGTCGACCTGCAGGTCCACCATGTCCCGGGTCTGCGGGAGGTCGACCGTCCGGCTGTCCACCATGTTCACCTCGTCGTCTCGGCGCCGCGTCGGCACGGCCGGTCCCGTTCCGGTTTCGGGGCGGGGGCGGTCTCGGAACCACGCTAGCGACGGTCCGGCCCGCCCCGGCCCGACACGCCGGGGGAGCGGCTCGGTAGGCTGGCCGTCGTGCCTCGGGTGGTCGTCGACGTCGTCCTCAAGCCGGAGATCTCCGACCCCCAGGGGCAGGCGGTGCTCGGCGCTCTCGGCCGGCTGGGCCACGCCGGGGTGACCGGCGTCCGGCAGGGCAAACACTTCGTCCTCGACGTCGAGGGCACCCCCGACGAGGCCGAGCTGCGGCAGATCGCCGAGACGCTCCTGGCCAACCCCGTCATCGAGGACGTCGAGCTGCACCTCCCGAACGACTGAGGACCTCCCCTTGCGCATCGGTGTCATCACCTTCCCGGGCTCCCTGGACGACGTCGACGCCGCCCGCGCGGTGCGCCTGGCCGGCGGCGAGCCCGTCGCGCTGTGGCACGGCGACCACGACCTGAAGGACGTCGACGCCGTCGTCCTCCCCGGCGGCTTCTCCTACGGCGACTACCTCCGCGCCGGCGCCATCGCCGCCCGCTCGCCGCTCATGCAGGACGTCGTGGCGGCCGCGCGCACCGGGCTGCCGGTGCTCGGCATCTGCAACGGCTTCCAGGTGCTGTGCGAGGCCGGCCTGCTGCCCGGCGCCCTGCACCGCAACGCCCACCTGCACTTCCGCAACCGCGACCAGCAGCTGCGGATCGAGCGCGCCGACACCGCGTGGACCTCGTCCTACGAGGCCGGGCAGGTCATCGTGGTCCCGGTCAAGAACGGCGAGGGCCGCTACGTCGCCGCGCCCGCCGACCTGGAGCGGCTCGAGGGCGAGGGGCGGGTCGCCGTCCGCTACGTCGGCGGCAACCCCAACGGCAGCCTCGCCGACATCGCCGGCGTGACCAGCGCCGACGGCCGGGTCGTCGGCCTCATGCCGCACCCGGAGCACGCCGTCGAGGAGCTCACCGGCCCCTCGGTCGACGGCCTCGGCTTCTTCACCAGCGTCCTGCAGGGAGTCCTGTCCGCATGAGCCTGGACACCGTCGAGGTCGCCGCACGCACCCCCGGGGACGAGCAGCCCTACGCCGAGCTCGGGCTCAAGCCCGACGAGTACGCCCGGATCCGCGAGATCCTCGGCCGCCGGCCCACCACCGCCGAGCTGGCCATGTACTCGGTCATGTGGAGCGAGCACTGCTCCTACAAGAGCTCGAAGGTGCACCTGCGCCGCTTCGGCGACCTGCCGCGCAGCGAGGCGCTGCTGGTCGGCATCGGCGAGAACGCCGGCGTGGTCGACGTCGGCGACGGCTACGCGGTCACCTTCAAGGTCGAGTCGCACAACCACCCCAGCTACGTCGAGCCCTACCAGGGCGCGGCCACCGGCGTCGGCGGCATCGTCCGCGACATCCTCACCATGGGCGCGCGCCCGGTCGCCGTCATGGACTCGCTGCGCTTCGGCCGCGCCGACGCGCCCGACACCGCGCGGTTGCTGCCCGGCGTGGTCGCCGGGGTCGGCGGCTACGGCAACTGCCTGGGCCTGCCCAACATCGGCGGCGAGCTGCTGTTCGACGACTGCTACGCCGGCAACCCGCTGGTCAACGCCCTGTGCGTCGGGGTCATGCGGCACGAGGACGTGCACCTGGCCAAGGCCGAGGGCGTGGGCAACAAGGTCGTCCTGTTCGGCGCCCGCACCGGCGGCGACGGCATCGGCGGCGTGAGCGTGCTGGCGAGCGAGACCTTCGACGAGCACGGCCCCGCCAAGCGGCCCAGCGTGCAGGTCGGCGACCCGTTCACCGAGAAGCTGCTCATCGAGGCGTGCCTGGAGATCTTCGCCGCCGACCTGGTCACCGGCATCCAGGACCTCGGCGGTGCCGGCCTGTCCTGCGCCACCAGCGAGCTGGCCAGCGCCGGCACCGGGGGCATGCACGTCGACCTCGACCGCGTGCCGCTGCGGGACTCGACGCTCACCCCGGCCGAGATCCTGATGAGCGAGTCGCAGGAGCGCATGTGCGCGATCGTCGAGCCGGACAAGGTCGACGCCTTCCTCGCGGTCTGCCGCAAGTGGGACGTGCTGGCCGCCGTCATCGGTGAGGTCACCGACGGCGACCGGCTGACCGTCGACTGGCACGGCGAGCGGATCGTCGACGTCCCGCCGCGCACCGTCGCGCACGAGGGCCCGGTCTACGAGCGGCCGATGGCCCGCCCCGCCGACCTGGACGCGCTGCAGGCCGACGACGCCGCCCGCCTCCCGCGCCCGGCCGGCCCCGAGGAGCTGCAGGCGCACTGGCTGGCCGTCGTCGCCAGCCCCGACGGCGCCGACAAGTCCTGGGTCACCGAGCAGTACGACCGCTACGTCCGCGGCAACACGGTCCTGGCCCAGCCCGAGGACGCCGGCGTCGTCCGCATCGACGAGGAGTCCCACCGCGGCATCGCCCTGGCGCTGGACGGCAACGCCCGCTTCGCCCGGCTCGACCCCTACGCCGGCGCGCAGCTCAACCTCGCCGAGGCCTACCGCAACGTCGCCGTCTCGGGCGCGACGCCGCTGGCGGTCACCAACTGCCTGAACTTCGGCTCCCCGGAGAACCCCGAGGTCATGTGGCAGTTCGCCGAGGCCGTGCGCGGCCTGGCCGACGGCTGCCGCGAGCTGGGCCTGCCGGTCACCGGCGGCAACGTCAGCCTCTACAACCAGACCGGCGACGTCGCGATCAACCCGACGCCGGTCATCGGCGTGCTGGGCGTGCACGAGGACGTCCGCCGCCGGGTGCCCACCGGCTGGCGCGCCGCCGGCGAGACCGTCCTGCTGCTCGGCACCACCCGCGAGGAGCTCGGCGGGTCGGCGTGGGCCGGGGTCGTCCACGGCCACCTCGGCGGTCGCCCGCCGGCGGTCGACCTGCCGGCGGAGCGGGCGCTGGGCGAGCTGCTCGCCGCCCTCGCCCGCGAGGGGCGGGTCACCTCCGCCCACGACCTGGCCGACGGCGGCCTGGCGCAGGCGCTCGCGGAGGCGGCGCTGCGGTACGGCACCGGCGCCCGCCTGACCCTTCCCGGCGACCCGTTCGTCGCGCTGTTCAGCGAGTCCGGGGCCCGCGCCGTGGTCACCACGACCGACCCCGACGCCGTGCGGGCGACCGCGGAGTGGGCCGGGGTCGCGGTGACCGAGCTGGGCACCACGGGCGGGGAGTCCCTCGCCGTCGAGGGCCTGCCCGAGCTGCCGCTGGCCGAGCTGCGCGCCGCGTGGACGGCGACCCTCCCGGCGCTCTTCGGCACCCCCGAGGCCACGGTGGGCAGCGTCCCCGCGGGGACCGTCCCCACCAGCTGACGCCCCGGCGAGGCGTCCGTCCCATGGCACCGACCGCACCGATCCCGGCCGACGAGCTGCGCGCCGCCGTCGACCCGGTGCGTGCCTGGCTGGCCGGCGAGGCCGAGCAGCCGCCGCGCTCGGTGCTGAGCGCGGCCGTGAGGACCAGCGCCCGCTGGCTGGCCCAGCAGGTGCCGGGCCGGTCGGTGGAGCTGCGGGTGCCCCCGCACGTCGCCGTCCAGCTGGTGCCCGGGCCCCGGCACACCCGCGGCACCCCGCCGAACGTGGTCGAGACCGACGCCGCCACCTGGCTGCGGCTGGCCACCGGCGCGACCGGCTGGGCCGAGGCGGTGGCCCAGGGGCTGGTCAGCGCCAGCGGCAACCGCGCCGACCTCGGCGACCACCTCCCCCTGCGCCCGCTGCGCTGACCGATCGAGGAGATCTCGTGGACGCGTCCTTCACCCCCGACGGCGACCTGCTGGTCCCGACCGCCTTCGCCCGCAGCCCGTGGTCGGACGAGATGGTCAACGGCCACCACGTCGGCGGGCTCGTGGCCTGGGGGGTGGAGCGCGACGGCGCCGAGGACGACGGCAGCGACCCCGACCTGCAGCTGACCCGGCTGACGGTCGACATGGTCCGGCCCGTGCCGATGCGGCCGCTGCGCGTGGTCGCCCGCCGCACGCGGGAGGGCCGGCGGCTGCGGTCGGTGGACGTCGCCGTCCTCGACGGCGACGTCGAGGTGGCCCGCGGCTCCGCCCTGCTGCTGCGCCGCTCCGAGCACCCCGAGGGCGAGCCGTGGGCGCCCGAGCCGTGGGACGTGCCCCTGCCCGAGGCGATCGAGGGGTCGCTGGGCGGCCCGATGTCGTTCGAGATCCGGCCGGCCGCGCGCCGGCGCGGCGCCGCCGGCCCGGGCCGGGTCTGGCTGCGGGAGCGGGTCGACTTCGTGGCCGGGCAGCCGCTGACCCCGGCGTTGCGCGCCGCCCTCATGGCCGACTTCGCCAACCCGATCGCCAACTCCGGCCGCGGTGGCCTGGCGTTCATCAACGCCGACCTGACGATGTACCTGTCCCGCGACCCGGTCGGGGAGTGGATCGGCGTGGAGTCCACCGGTCACGTGGGGACGGACGGCGTCGGCGTCGGCACGGCCTGGATGTACGACCGCGAGGGCCGGATCGGCAGCTGCACCGCCGCGGCCCTGGCCGACCCGCGGATCCGGCAGCGCGAGCGCTGAGCGGCCCCAGCCGCTCGACGGGCCCTCCCGCAGCTCCGCAGCTCCGCAGCTCCGCAGCACCGGAGCACCGCGGCAGTGCCGGGCCTCGGGCTCCGGTGCCGCCCCACAGCGCGGCACCCGCCCCCACCTCGCGGCAGTGCCGGGGTGCGGTGGGGCCGGGGGTGCGGTGGGGCCATGCCACCGCGACGGCCGGCCCGTGGCCCGGACGGGGTCCGCGGGCCCCCGCCCGGGCCCCTAGGCTCGCGGCATGGCCTACGAGGTGAAGGGCGTCGTCGCCCGCAGCAAGGGAGCTCCGGTCAGCATCGAGACGGTGCTCGTGCCCGACCCGGGCCCCGGCGAGGCGGTCGTCGACGTCCAGGCGTGCGGCGTCTGCCACACCGACCTGCACTACCGCGAGGGCGGCATCAACGACGACTTCCCGTTCCTGCTCGGCCACGAGGCCGCCGGGACGGTCGCCGCGGTCGGCGAGGGCGTCACGAACGTCGCCGTCGGGGACTTCGTCGTCCTCAACTGGCGGGCGGTCTGCGGTCAGTGCCGCGCCTGCCTCAAGGGCGAGCCGCAGTACTGCTTCGACACCCACAACGCCGCGCAGAAGATGACGCTGGCCGACGGCACGGAGCTCTCCCCGGCCCTGGGGATCGGCGCGTTCGTGGAGAAGACCCTGGTCCACTCGGGCCAGTGCACCAAGGTCGACCCGGCCGCCCCCGCCACGGCCGCCGGCCTGCTCGGCTGCGGCGTCATGGCCGGCGTGGGCGCGGCGATCAACACCGGCGCCGTGCGCCGCGGCGAGTCGGTCGCGGTGTTCGGCTGCGGCGGCGTCGGGGACGCCGCGATCGCCGGGGCGAAGCTGGCCGGGGCGACGACGATCGTCGCCGTCGACATCGACGACCGGAAGCTGGAGTGGGCCCGGCAGTTCGGCGCCACCCACACGGTCAACTCCAGGGAGACCGACGCGGTCGAGGCGATCCGCGCGGCGACCGGCGGGTTCGGCGTCGACGTGGCGATCGACGCGGTCGGCCACCCGGCGGTGTACGAGCAGGCGTTCCAGGCCCGTGACCTCGCCGGCCGCGTGGTGCTGGTCGGCGTCCCCACCCCCGACATGCAGCTCACGCTGCCGATGATCGAGCTGTTCGGCCGCGGCGGGGCGCTCAAGTCCAGCTGGTACGGCGACTGCCTGCCGTCGCGGGACTTCCCGATGCTCACCGACCTGTACCTGCAGGGCCGCTTCCCGCTGGCGGACTTCGTCACCGAGACCATCGGCCTGGACTCCGTCGAGAGCGCCTTCGAGAAGATGCACGCGGGCGAGGTCCTGCGCTCGGTCGTGGTGTTCTGAGCATGGCCGCGCGGATCGACAAGACCGTCGTCAGCGGCGTCTTCAGCCTCGACGGGCAGGACTTCGACGTCGACAACAACGTCTGGCTGGTCGGCGACGACACCCACGTGCTGGTCATCGACGCCCCGCACCGCGCCGAGCCCATCGTCGAGGCGATCGGCGGCCGCACCGTGACCGGGATCGTGCTCACCCACGGGCACAACGACCACATCACCGCGGCGGTCGCGCTGCGCGATGCCGTCGACGCCCCGATCTGGTTCCCGGCGGCGGACCGGATGCTGTGGGACATGGTCCACGGGGTCTCCCTGCCGGCCGCGGACCCCGACCGGGACCTGGTCGAGGGGACGACGTTCACCGTCGCCGGCTCCACGCTGGTCGCGCTGCACACGCCGGGCCACTCCCCGGGCAGCACCTGCCTGCACTCGGCGGACCTGGGCACCGTCTTCACCGGCGACACGCTGTTCTGCGGCGGCCCCGGCGCCACCGGCCGCTCCTTCAGCGACCACCCGACCATCGTGCAGTCCATCCGCACGAAGCTGCTGACCCTGCCCGGCGACACCGTCGTCCGGACCGGGCACGGCGAGGACACCACGATCGCCGCGGAGCTGGGTACCGTCCGCTGACAGCGGAGGGTCCCCGGCGGCGGGTCGCCCCGCCGCCGGGGCGCGCGGGCGGGTCGACGCGCCGGGGTGTGGCGTGGATCCCGGAACCGGGGCCCCCATCCGGGCGCGGCCCCGGTACTCTCGCACGAGTGCCTCGCGGTGACGGACGGCTGACGCACGACCTCGACCCCCAGTCCCCCGGACCCCAGGACGCCTGCGGCGTCTTCGGTGTCTGGGCGCCGGGTGAGGAGGTCGCGAAGCTGACCTACTTCGGTCTGTACGCGCTCCAGCACCGCGGGCAGGAGGCGGCCGGCATCGCGGTCTCCGACGGCGCCTCGGTCGTGGTCTACAAGGACCTCGGGCTGGTCAGCCAGGTGTTCGACGAGGCGACGCTGGGCAGCCTGCGCGGGCACCTCGCCGTCGGCCACACCCGGTACTCGACCACCGGCTCCTCCACCTGGGAGAACGCCCAGCCGACCTTCCGCACCACCGACGCCGGCACCGGCCTGGCCCTGTGCCACAACGGCAACCTGGTCAACACCGCCGAGCTGGCCAGCAAGGCCGCCGACGCGGGGGTGCCGGGCGCGTTCAGCGCGAGCACCGACTCCGACCTCGTCACCTCGCTCATCGCCGCCCGCCCGGACATGTCGGTCGAGGCCGCGGCGATGGAGGTGCTCCCGCAGCTGCGGGGCGCGTTCAGCCTCACGTTCATGGACGAGGACACCCTCTACGCCGCCCGCGACCCGCAGGGTGTCCGCCCGCTGGTCCTGGGCCGGCTGGAGCGCGGCTGGGTGGTCGCCAGCGAGACCGCGGCGCTGGACATCGTCGGCGCCTCCGTCGTCCGCGAGGTGGAGCCCGGCGAGCTCATCGCGATCGACGAGAACGGGCTGCGCAGCCAGCACTTCGCCGCCGCCGAGCCCAAGGGCTGCGTGTTCGAGTACGTCTACCTCGCCCGCCCCGACACGACCATCAGCGGCCGCGGCGTGCACGCCGCCCGCGTCGAGATCGGCCGCCGGCTGGCCAAGGAGCACCCGGTCGAGGCCGACCTGGTCATCCCGGTCCCCGAGTCGGGCACCCCGGCGGCCGTCGGCTACGCCGAGGCCAGCGGCATCCCCTACGGGCTGGGGCTGGTCAAGAACTCCTACGTCGGCCGGACCTTCATCCAGCCCTCGCAGACGATCCGCCAGCTGGGCATCCGGCTGAAGCTCAACCCGCTGCGCGACGTCATCCGCGGCAAGCGGCTGGTCGTCGTCGACGACTCGATCGTGCGCGGCAACACCCAGCGCGCGCTGATCCGCATGCTCCGCGAGGCCGGTGCGCTCGAGGTGCACGTGCGGATCTCCTCGCCGCCGGTGAAGTGGCCGTGCTTCTACGGCATCGACTTCGCCAGCCGGGCCGAGCTCATCGCCAACGGCCTGGACGTCGACGGCGTGCGTGCCTCCATCAACGCCGACTCGCTGGCCTACGTCTCCGAGCAGGGGCTCGTCGCCGCCACCGAGCAGCCCGCCACGCGCCTGTGCACCGCCTGCTTCACCGGCCAGTACCCGATCGCGCTCGGCGAGTCCGACGTCCTCGGCAAGCACCTGCTCGAGGGGATCGGCCGGACCGCCATGCCCCGGGCGGAAGCCCAGCGCGCCGTCACCGGCTGGATCGGCCAGCAGGCCGGCAGCGCCACCGTGCCCGGCGGTGCGGACGACGCCCTGCAGCGCCCGTGAGCGACCAGCAGTTCACCTACGCGGCCAGCGGCGTCGACATCGACGCCGGCGAGCGGGCCGTCACGCTGATGCGCAGCGCGGTCGAGCGCACCAACCGGCCGGAGGTCGTCGGCGGGCTGGGCGGCTTCGCAGGGCTGTTCGCGCTCGACGTGGCGAAGTACCGGCGCCCGCTGCTCGCGTCGTCCACGGACGGCGTCGGCACCAAGATCGCCCTCGCCCGCCAGCTGGACCGGCACGACACGGTCGGCATCGACCTCGTCGCGATGGTCGTCGACGACCTGGTGGCCTGCGGCGCCGAGCCGCTGTTCCTCCAGGACTACGTCGCCTGCGGCCGGGTGGTGCCCGAGCGCATCGCCGCGATCGTCACCGGCATCGCCGAGGGCTGCACCCGGGCCGGGGCGGCGCTGGTCGGCGGGGAGACCGCCGAGCACGGCGACCTGATGGCCGCCGACGACTACGACCTCGCGGCGACCGCCGTCGGCGTCGTGGAGGCCGACGCGGTGCTGGGCCCGGAGCGGGTGCGGGCCGGTGACGTCGTCGTCGCGATGGCCTCCTCCGGTTTCCACTCCAACGGCTACTCGCTGGTCCGCCGCGTCGTCTCCGCCGCGGGGCTCGACCTCACCGGCACCCCCGCGGGCCTGGACCGGCCGCTGGGCGAGGTGCTGCTGGAGCCCACCCGCATCTACGCGCTGGACTGCCTGGCGCTGGTCGGCGAGCTCGGCACCGACGGCGTGCACGCGTTCGCGCACATCACCGGCGGCGGCCTGGCCGGCAACACGGTGCGCGTCGTCCCCGACGGCGCCGAGGCCGTGCTGGACCGCGGCACGTGGGCCCTGCCGGCGGCCGTGCACCTGCTGGAGGAGCACGGCGTCCCGCGCGAGGAGTCCGAGCGCGCCTTCAACTGCGGCGTCGGCATGGTGGCCGTCGTCGCGGCGGAGGTCGCCGACCGCGCCGTCGCGCTGCTCACCGACCGCGGCGTCCCCGCGTGGGTGGCCGGCACGGTGCAGGACGCGCCGGGGCAGTCGGCCGGGGCGCGCCTGGTGGGCACCTACCGCTGACCCGGCCCGCCCGGGGACCAGGTCTCACCCGGCCCCGGGCGCAGCCCAGGGCAGGGAGGTGGCCGCCGGCGGCGACGGCGCCGCCCGGAGGCGACCCCACCGCCGGCGGCGGGGGAGGACGTCGGACCGCGCGGGACCGGACGCACGCGTGACACACCGCCGTCCCCCGGAGGGGACGGCGGTGTCGAGTCAGGCGCCTGCGCCCGGGCTCAGCCGCTGCTCAGCGGCTGGTCGCCCAGTCGTCGTCCGAGTCGTCGTCCGCCCAGCGGTCGGCGTACTCGTCGTCGTCCTCGTCGTCGTCCTTCGCCGCACGCGACGGCGTGTAGGTCGACGGAGAACCGGCCAGTTCGCGCTGGAGCGCGGAGAGGTCGGTGTTGGGTGAGCTGTACTTGAGCTCACGGGCCACGCGTGTCTGCTTGGCCTTCGCTCGGCCGCGCCCCATCGGCTCGACCCCCTCGTTACGGAGTACGGGAGCCCAGCTCCGGGCTGAGCGGCCCGCGTGGCGACCCCGACTGAGTGACTGTGTCTGGACCGAGCTTACGACACGCGTCGACGCCGGGCACACGTCCTCCCTCCCCGGTCCCCCGTCCGGGTCGGCGCGCCCGCCCGCGGTGTGACCGGGGGCTCAGTGCGGCAGGCGGATCGTGGCCAGACGGCCCACCGAGCGCATGCGCTCCTCGGCGATCCGGTCGGCGGTGACGGCGGGGGAGACGCCGGCGGCGTCGGCCTCGCGCAGCACCCGCAGCGTGACGTCGAAGATGCCGTCGGCGCGCGCCTCGGCCCGGGCGAAGTCGAAACCGTGCCGCTCGTCCTCGACCTGGATCACCCCGCCGGCGTTCACCAGGTAGTCCGGCGCGTACAGGACGCCGCGGCGCAGCAGCAGGTCCGCCGTCCCCTCGTGGGCGAGCTGGTTGTTCGCGCCGCCGCAGACCACCTCGGCCTGCAGCGCGGCCACCGTGTCGTCGTCGAGGGCGCCGCCGAGCGCACACGGGGCGTAGACGTCGGCCGGGGTGCGCACCAGCGTGGCGGTGTCGGCCACCGCCTCCACCGCGGGGTGGCGGGCCCGGACCCGGGCCACGGCGGCGGCGTCCACGTCGGTGACGACGACGGCCGCGCCGTCCGCGACGAGCCGGTCGACCAGCCAGCTCCCGACCTTGCCCACCCCGGCGACGGCGACCCGGCGCCCGGCCAGCGACGGCGCTCCCCAGCGGTGCTCGGCGGCGGCCCGCATGCCCTGGAAGACGCCGTGGGCGGTGAGCACCGAGGAGTCGCCGCACCCGCCCATGGCCACCGACCGGCCGTGCGCGAACCGGGTCTCGCGGGCGACGACGTCGAGGTCGGCGTTGGTGGTGCCGACGTCGCACGCGGTCAGGTAGCGCCCGCCCAGGGACTCCACGAACCGCCCGTAGGCCCGCAGCAGCGCCTCGGTCTTGTCCGTCCGCGGGTCGCCGATGACCACGGCCTTGCCGCCGCCGAGGTCCAGGCCGGCCAGGCTGTTCTTGTAGGCCATGGCCCTCGACAGGGCGAGGGCGTCGGCGACCGCCCCGGCCTCGTCCGCGTACGGGTGGAAGCGGGTGCCGCCCAGCGCGGGCCCGAGCGCGGTCGAGTAGATGGCGATCACCGCCCGCAGCCCCGACCCCGGGTCGGAGCAGAAGACGACCTGTTCGTGACCGGAGCCGAAGACGTCCACGGACCGAGCGTAGGGAAGGGACCCGGTTGCCCGCGGGCCGCGCCGCGGGCGGTGTGCCCCAGCGCACGTTCCGGGAGAAATCCGGCCGGAAGCCTCAAGGTCACCCGGGAGGGTGACGAGAACTCCTGGGACAGGAACGAGCGCGTGGGGCTCCCGTGACGGGAGTGCACCGCGCCGGGCCCAGGCCCGACCCCTCTTCCCCAGGGAGCGACACCATGCTGCAGGGCCTCGCCGGCCGGCGCCGGACGCACGCCGACCGGACCCGATCCGGCCGCCGTCCGCGGGGGCTGCGCCTGGCCCTGGCCACCGCGCTCGCCGGCGCGGCGCTGCTGGGCGCCGCCGGTCCCGCGCTCGCGGCGCCCGCCCCGCCGGTCAACCCCAGCGACGGCCAGCTCGCCGACGCCCGCGCCGCCCAGGACGCCGCCGCCGCCGAGGTGGGCCGCATCGCCGCCCTGGTGGCCGGCGCCGAGGCCGAGCTCGAGCGGCTGAACCTGCAGGCCGAGTCCGCCGGCGCCGCGTACCTGGCCGCGGAGGAGCAGCGCCAGGCCGCGCAGGCCGCCGCCGACGAGGCCGCCGCGCAGCTGCAGGCCGCCGCCGATGCGGTGGCCGCCGCCCGCGTCCGGATCGGCGAGTTCGCCCGCACCAGCTACATGAACGGCAGCCGGCTCACCACCACCCAGGCGCTGCTCGACGCGGAGGGCCCGGCGGAGCTCGTGCAGCGCGCCGCCCTCCTGGAGTACGTCGGTGACACGCAGGTCGACGTCCTCGACGGCCTGGAGGTCGCCCGCGTCCAGCAGGCCAACGCCGAGTCCGCGGCCCGCGCCGCCCGTGACGCCGCGGCCGCCGCCGAGGCCGAGGCCGAGGCCGCCAAGCAGGCCGCCGACGACCAGGCCGCGTCCGCGCAGGCCGCCTACACCGAGATCTCCGCCCAGAAGGCCGCCTACGACCAGCAGCTGGAGGCGGCCAACATCCAGCTCCTGCAGCTGCAGGGCGCCCGGGACGCCTACCAGCAGTGGCAGCAGCAGAAGGCGGCCGAGGAGGCCGCCGCCGCGGCCGCCGCCGAGCGGGCCGCCCAGGAGGCCGCGGCCGCGGCCGCGGCGGCCCGCGCGCAGAGCTCGGGTGGCGGCGGGGCGGCTGCCTCCGGGGGTGGCGGCCCCTACGTCAAGCCCACCTCGGGCCGCACCTCCAGCTGCTTCGGCTACCGCTGGGGCACGCTGCACGGCGGCGTGGACATCGCGGCCCCGATCGGAACGCCCATCTACGCGGCCCACAGCGGCGTCGTGCAGCGCGCGGGGACGGCGACGGGCTTCGGGTACGCCGTCTACATCCGCGGCGACGACGGTGCGGTGACGGTGTACGGGCACGTGAACCAGTACTTCGTCCGTGCCGGCGAGCGGGTCTCCGCCGGCGAGCAGATCGCCGAGGTGGGCAACCGCGGGCAGTCCACGGGCCCGCACCTGCACTTCGAGGTGCACCCCGGCGGCGCGATGTACGGCGGCCAGGTGGACCCGGCGCCGTGGCTGCGCGCCCGCGGCGTGAGCATCGGCGGCTGCTGAGCCACCCGGCCCCCGCACGACAGCGGCCCGCCCCCCCGCGGGGGGGGGGGGGCGCGGTCGTCGGTCGCGGGGTGGTGCGCCGCCCGTGCACTTGGCGGTGCCGAAA
>NZ_JBJGZP010000025.1:0-52605 GCF_054050555.1 Blastococcus sp. SYSU D00695
GCCGGGGATAAAAAAATCCCCGCCCCCCCCCCGCGCCCCCGCCCCCCCCCCCCCCCCCCCCCCCCCCCCCCCCCCCCCCCCCCCCCCCCCCCCCCCCCCCCCCCCCCCCCCCCACGACCAGACCGCCCAGACGACGGCGACCAGGAGGCCGAGGAGGCCGGCCTGCACGAGTGCCGACACCCACGAGCTGTCGAGCAGCTGGTCGTCCCAGGCCTGGCCGGAGACGGGGATCTTCTTGACCGACAGGCCGCCGCCGAAGGCCACCTGCCAGCCGCTGCGCGCCCACGACACGGCGGCGTCCCACGCGATGAAGCGTGAGTCGAGCGTGCTGTCGCCCACCCCGTCGCGGCTGAGGAACTCCGTCACGGCCCCGGTCGCGGCCAGGCCGACCACGCCCACGGCGGCGGTGACGAGCGCGCCGACGACGAGCCCGACGCGCGCGCGGCGGAGGTACAGCGCCATCGCCGCCACCGCCGCCACGAGCACGAGCAGGGCGGTGCGCGACCCGGTGAGGTAGACGACCGCCGTCCCCGCGAGGCCGGCGAGGGCAGCGCCCCAGCGGGCCTCGCCGAGCACGGCGCGCCAGGCGCACCAGAGCACGACGACGCCGGCCAGCAGCGCCAGCTCGTTGGGGTTCAGCGGCGGGATCCCGCCGAACAACCGGCCGCCCCGCCCCTCGTGGGCCAGACCCGTGGCGGCGGCGACTGCGCCGATCGCGCCGCAGGCCCACACCAGGCCGCCGAGGACCTCCAGGACGGGGGCGGTGCGCAGGAGCAGGGTCACGGTGACGGCGAGCACCACGACGCGGGCGGCCACGGCCCCGCTGGCCAGGAGGGTGCCGGCGGTGAGCGCCCCGAGGGCGGAGGAGGCCAGCAGCAGCGCCAGCAGCCAGAGGCTGCCGGTCCCCAGCCGGCGGGTGCCCGTCCGCCACCTGCCCGAGAGCAGCACGACCAGCAGCGCCACGACGCTCAGCAGCGCCTTGGCGACCACGACCGCGTCGAGGGAACCGGAGAACAGCGTGCCGCGCCGCCAGGCCACCGAGCTGGCCACCAGCAGGAGGCAGACGACGGCGGTGCGGGCAGGGGGCAGGTTCACCGCCGGGCCCTCCGCTCTGGCTCGTCCGCTCTCGGGCGTCGGCGTGGACGCGGGGTCGAGGCTAAGGCGTCTGGCAGCATCGGTGTGCTGGTCGGAGGCGGGTCCGACCCCTTCGAGGGAGGGCGGACCGTGACGTCGGGATCGATCCTGGTGGTGCACCCGTCGGCCGACCTGTACGGCTCCGACCTGCAGCTGCTGGAGAGCGTGCGGGGACTGGTCGACGCGGGCTGGCACGTCGTCGTGTCGGTGCCCGGGCCGGGCCCGCTCGTGGCACGGCTCGAGGCCACGGGGGCGGTCGTCGGCCTCCTGCCGGTGCCGGTCGTGCGCAAGTCGCTGCTCAGCCCGCTCGGGCTGGGCCGGTTGGCGGTCTCCTGCGCGCGGGCCCTGCCACGGATGTGGCGCCAGCTGCGCGCCGGGCGCCACCGCGTCGTGTACGTCAACACCGTCACCGTCCCGCTGTGGCTGGTCGCCGCCCGGCTGGCCCGCGTCCCCGCCCTGTGCCACGTGCACGAGGCCGAGGAGGTCGGGCGGGCGCTGTCCCTGCTGCTGAACGCCCCGCTGCTCCTCGCCCGCACCGTGGTGGTCAACAGTCGCGCCGCCGAGGAGACCGTCGTCCGTGCGGTGCCGGTGCTGCGCTCCCGGACCCGCGTCGTCCACAACGGCATGGCGGGGCCCCCGGAGCCGCCCGGCCCGCCGCCGGCGGCCGGCGACGGCACCCACCACGTGGTGCTCGTCGCCCGGCTCTCCCCGCGCAAGGGCACCGACGTCGCCCTCGAGGCCGTGGCGCGCCTGCGCGACGCGGGCCGGGACGTCCGGCTGGAGCTCTGCGGGTCGGTGTTCCGCGGCTACGAGTGGTTCCAGCAGGAGCTCGAGGCCCGCGCGCAGCGCCCGGACCTCGCCGGTGCCGTGCACTTCGCCGGCTACACCTCGCCCACCTGGGACGCCCTGGCCCGCGCGGAGGTCGTGCTCGTCCCCTCCCGGGCCGAGCCGTTCGGCAACACCGCCGTGGAGGCCCAGCTCGCCGGGCGCCCGGTGATCGCCTCCGACGTCCAGGGCCTGCGGGAGATCGTCGACCCCGGCCGCACGGGGCTGCTGGTCCCGCCGGAGGACCCCGGCGCGCTGGCCGGGGCACTCGCCCGGCTGCTGGACGACCCGGCCGGCTCGGCCGAACTGGCGCGGGCCGGGCGGGAGTCCGCCCTGCGCCGGTTCACCAGCGAGCGCTACCGCGCGGCCGTCGTCGGTGCCGTGGCCGACACCGCGGGCAGGCGATCGGGAGGCGCGGGAGCCACCCCCTCCTGACCGGTCAGGCCGGGGTCGCGGCCGGGACCGGGTCCGCCGCGGCGTCGGGGCCGTCGGCGAGCGCCCGCACCAGGACCCGGCGGCGGACGGCGGCGGCCGCCAGCAGCGGACCGATGCACAGCGCCCACGGGGTCCACGCCGCACCGCCGTCGGCGACGAGCACGAGCAGCAGCGCCACCGCCAGGGAGAGGAACTCCAGCCCCCGCAGCGCCAGGACCTGCCGCTGGCGGCGGTGGACTGCGGCCAGGCTCGAGTACGGCAGCAGCGCGGCGCTGGCGACGGCGTAGGCCGACCAGCCCGCGACCGACGCCACCGGGACCTCGTACCCGCCGCCGGTGAGCAGCGGTCCGGCCCACGGCAGGAGCGCGACGACCAGCACGCCGATCGCGGCGACCCCGCCCACGAGGGCGAGCACGGCGCGGTCGGCACGGCGGAGCACGGTCCCGGGTGGGGCGTCCTGCAGCCGGACGAAGTGCGGCAGCAGGAAGGACCCGAGGCCGCCGACGACCACGAGCGTCGGGGAGGTGAGGACCCGCGCGGCCTCCACGGGGCCGTACGCCGCGGCGCCGAGCACGCCGACCACCAGCAACCGCAGGCCGGTGAGCAGCGCGGGCCGGATGGTCTGGGCCAGCGCGCGCCAGACGCCGAACGACCAGACCGCGCCCAGCGCCGGCGCCCGCCACGGACCGCGGGGGCGCTCGGCGGGCGCCAGCAGGCGCCAGGCGACGAGCGAGCCGGCGGCCTGGCCGGCCAGCAGGGCCGTGACGAGGTCGGCGAGGTCCACGCCGCCCCCGGAGGCGGCCGCCCCGAGGACGGCCAGGGAGGTCACCAGCGCCGCGCCGTCCACCGCGGGCAGGGACCAGAATCGGCCCCCGGCCATGAGCATCCGGCGCATCGTGTCCTCGACGAGGAAGACGGCCACGGCGGGGCCCACCAGCAGCCCCGCCCACACCGGCAGCGCCCCCGACAGCAGGGCGCCCCCGGCGCCGAGGACGGCGCCGGCACCCGCGAGCAGGGCGGTCCAGACGTGCAGCCCGGCGCGGATCGCGCGGTCGGCGCGGTCCAGGACGGTCAGCGAGTCACCCACCAGGCCGCTGACGACGGCCGTGGCCAGGACGAGGACCCCGTAGGCCAGGGAGAACGTGGCCAGGCCGGTCGCCCCCAGGGAGCGCGCCGCGGCCACCTGCAGCACCAGTCCGCCGAGGACCTGGGTGACCTGCCCCAGGACGGCGCCGGCGGCCGGGCTGCGGACGACCGACGGGAGGGCGGGCGTCACGGATGCATCCTCCCCGCGGCCGTGCCCGGCTCCGCGGAGGCGGAGCCGGGCACGGTCATCTCGATCCGGTGTCGCTCAGCCCGCGACCACCGGGGTCGCGGAGAAGGCGCTGACCCGCACCGCGTTCGCGGCGGTGGCGGACCCGGTCAGGTAGGCCGAGATCCCCACCCCACCGGTGGCCTGCAGCGACGCGGTCGTGTCGGTGCGGGTCACCGTCGGCGTCGCCGGCTCGGTCGCACCGTGCGCCCACACGCTGAGCGCGAGCTGCGTCGTGCCGCTGCCCGAGACCTGGAAGCGGACGTCGAGGACGGTGCCGGGCGTGTAGGTCAGACCCGGCACCACGACCTCGGGGCCGATCAGCGCGTCGGCGGCCGTCCCGGTCTGCTTCGTGATGCCGAGCGCGACCGCGCCCGTGGCGGTGAAGCGGAGCCGGGCCCGGTACTCCTGGTAGGTGTCCACCACGCGGCCGCGCAGGTAGACGTACACGCCACCGCCGGTCGGGGCCTGGGCGAGGGCCACCGAGGTCCGCAGGTCGCTGCTGGCCTGGTCGACGTCGCCCAGGAAGGCGCCGGTGTTGTTGCCAGGCGCGCTCAGGCCCAGGGTCGCGACGCCTCCGGCCACCGACATCCGCGAGCCGCCGAACGACGGGGTCCAGGCCCCGCCCAGGTCGGCGGTGCCGAGCCCGCCGGTCACCGTCCGGGTGAAGGTGTCGGTCGCGAACGCGGCCGGGGAAGCCGGGTCCTGCGGCTCCTGCGGGCCGGCGGGGGCGGTCACGGTGACCGGCTGCTCCGCCCGCGCGGTGGCGGCGTCGTCGTCGGTGACCGTCAGCCGGACGGTGTACGTGCCGGGGGTGGCGTAGGTGTGGGACGCCGTCGCGCCGGTGCCGGACTGCCCGTCACCGAAGTCCCACGCGTACCCGGCCACCGTGCCGTCGGAGTCGCGCGACGAGGTGCCGTCGACCGACACCGCCAGGTCCGTCACCGACTGGGTGAACGCGGCGACCGGCGCGGCATTGACCGGCTGCTCCGGCTCCGGCTGCGGCTGGGGCCCCGGGGCGGCGCCGGCGACGCCGACCCACAGGTCGTCGTAGCGCAGGGTCGCCGGCGCGGTCGCCGAGCCCGAGCTGTACTGGTACAGGTACAGCGCCCCGGCCTGCTGCAGCGCCGCGGTGCCGTCGGTCGCGGTGACCGTCCAGGCACCCGGCTCGGTCGCGCCGGGAGCCCACACCTTGCCGCGCAGGGTCGTGGTGCCGCTGCCGGCCGCCTCGAAGCGGACCCGCAGTTCCTGACCCGGTGCGTAACCACCGGGCAGGGAGGTGGCGGCCAGCGTGGTCTCGGCGTTGCCCACCATGCGGACCAGGGACACCTGCAGGTCGCCGGTCGAGCGGAACCACAGCTTGACCCGGTAGTCGCTGGTGCCCACCCGGCGGGTCGCCAGGCTCAGGTACGTGCCACCGCCCGTGGTGGTCGCCGGCAGGACGACGTCGACCTGCGCGGTCGTGTCCGCGGCCGACACGGCCCCGAGCAGGGCGCTCGTCGACCGGCCGGGGGCCGAGACCATCGTGCCGGTGCCGTCCGCGACGGACGCGGTCGCCGCGCCACCCACGGTCCACGTGCCTCCGGTGTCGGCGGTGCCCCACCCACTGGTCACCTGGCGCCCGAAGGCGTCCGCGGCGATCACGGCGGAGGAGATCGTCACGGTCCCCTGCACCGCGTGCGTGGCACCGTCGTCGTCGGTCACGGCGAGCCGGACGGTGTACGTGCCGTCCTGGGCGTAGGCGTGCGTGGGCGTGCGCCCGGTGCCGGTGGTGCCGTCACCGAAGTCCCACGCGTAGCCGGCCACCGTGCCGTCGGAGTCGGTGGAGGTCGAGGCGTCGAACGCGGCGTCGGAGCCGGACACCGCCGAGACGAACCGCGCCACCGGGGCCACGTTGGGCGGCGGGGCGAGGACGGTCACCGACTGCGTCGAGCGGCCCGTGGCCCCCTGGTCGTCCGTGACGGTCAGGGTCACCGGGAAGGTCCCGGACGCGGCGTAGCGATGTGTGGCGGTGCGGCCGGTGCCGGTCGTGCCGTCACCGAAGTCCCACGCGTAGCCGGCCACGGTCCCGTCGGCGTCCCGGGAGGGGGACGCGTCGAAGGCGACGTCCAGCTGGGTCACCGTGGAGCCGAACGTCGCCATGGGGGCGATGTTCGCCGCGCGCCCGGTGGTGCCGGCGGCGTGGTGGGCGCTGACCTGCGCGGCCGACAGGGCCGTGCGGTAGACCGCGACCTCGTCGATGCGGCCGGTGAGGAACGCCGCGCCCGACCACGAGGTGTCCCCGCCCACGCGCCAGTAGCCGTCGAAGGGCTGGCCCATGAAGGTGTCGGTGCGGGAACCGAGGAGGCGGCCGTCCACGTACAGGGCCATGCCCTGCGGGCCGAGGGTCGCGACGACGTGGTGCCAGCGCCCGTCGTTGTAGGCGAGCGGGCTGGTCACGACTCGCTGGCCGCCCTGGTAGACACCGAAGTTCACCTTGCCGCTGGCGTCGAGGTAGACGTGCCGGTCGTAGTTGGAGCTGGTGCCGGTCGCCTTGTCGCCGAACCCGACGATCTTGCCGCCGGTCCGCGACGTGGTCTGGAACCACGCCTCGAGCGACACCGTGTTGGCGCCCGTGACGACGTTCTGGGTCGCCGCGAGGCCGGTGGTGGTGCCGTCGAACGAGTAGGCGGTCGCCGGGTCACCGGTGACGGCCCCACCGGAGCCACGGGTGACCCCGGCGCCGACGGTCAGGTCGTTGCCGCCCGCGCGGTCGTGGGCCGTGGTACCGGAGGTCTCGTCCATCGGCCAGTACGAGGCCGGGGCATCGGCGAGGACGGTGGCCGAGTACCCACGGGTGGGCGTCGTCCCGGCGGCCACGGTCACGGTGGTGGCCGGCGACTGCACGGTGTTGCCGGAGGGGTCGGTGACGCTGACCCGGTAGCTGTGCGAGCCGGCGGCCACACCGGTGTCGGTCCAGGCGTACAGCGGCGCGTCGTACCAGCGCGAGGGCAGGGTGGCCTGGTGGACCGGGGTGGCCCCGCCGTCCCGGTACACCCGGTAGGTCAGGTTCTCGTTGTCCAGGTCGGTGCTGGCCCGCCAGCCGACGCGGACGTTGCCCGGGGCGACCGACACCGCGGTCGGCGCGGCCTGCGCGGTCGGGCCCACCTTGCCGGGCGCGATCGAGGGGACCGCGAAACGGACCAGGCCCTGCTGGTTGGTGCCGTTGACGCGCGGGAACTCGCCGCCGTAGACGACGTACTGGCCGTTGCCGGTCACCGTCCAGCCGGCCTGGTAGGCGCCGGTGTAGGTGCCGGAGGAGAAGGTCGGGAACCAGTCGAGCATGGTGGGGGCCGGCTTGTTCGCGAACGTGCTGTTGGCGATCGTGTACGGGCCGGTGCGGTGCGTCGCCGTGCGGCCCAGCGCGGTGCCGAACTTCCAGACCTGCGGGCTGCGGTCGTGGAAGGCGCCGATGTTCTCGCAGTTGTGCTCGTGCGAGGCCACGTAGACGGCGCCGCCCGAGGGCGCGGTCGAGTACGTGTCACCGCGGCAGTCGGCGACCCACTGCAGCGCACCACCGGTGGCGTCGGCGGCGAAGACGCCCTCGAGGTTGCCGGGGCCGTAGTAGTCGTAGCCCGACCCGTAGACGGTCGCGCCGTCGGTGCTGAGGCTGTAGACCGCCGAGTTGATCCCCTGGTTGGTGATCATCTGGTTGACGGCGAACGGCCGGTTCGCCCCGGTGACCGGGTCGAGCGCCGCGACACCGGTGGCGACGGCTCCGTTCATCGTGTGGAAGCGCCCGCCCGCGACGACCTGGCTGCCGCCCCCGGTGAGGACGAGGGCCATGACCTCGTTGCTCGTCTGCGCGTTGCGGGTCGGGTTGTTGGGCAGCCGGTTGCCCGTCGTCGGGCCCACGCCGGGGACCGGCGCCCACGGCAGCAGCGCGCCGTTGGTCGCGGAGACGGCGGCGAGGCGGGTGCGACTGACCGAACCGACGGCGGTGAGGACGCCGCCGAGGTAGACCGTGGAGTTCGTGGCGGCGATCGCGCGGACCTGACCGGACACGCTCGGCCGGAAGTCGGCGACCAGCGCGCCGGTGGCGGTGTCGAAGGCGGCGACGCGGTTGCGGACCTGACCGTTCACCTGCGTGAAGTCGCCGCCGACGTAGATGCGGGAACCGTCCGGTGACGCGCTGACGACGAGGGCCTGCGCGTTGAGGACCGGGGCGAAGGACTGGACCAGGACACCGGTGCGGACGTCGTAGGCCAGCAGGTTCGCCCGCGGCGTCTCCTGCGTGCCCGCCGGCGCGCCCGCCGGCCGGGCGCTGGTGAACGCGCCGGCCACGTACACCGTGTTGCCGACGATCACCTGGGACCACGCGACGCCGTTCATCTGCACCGTGGGCAGCGCGTCCGCGGTGACCGTGGGCGGCGTCGCCGGGTCCGCAGCGTTGGCGGGTGCGGAGTCGGCGAGGGCGGTCCCCGGGGCGGCGAGCCCCAGGACGCCGGCCGCCAGCAGCGAGCCGACCAGACCGGCCAGCAGCCTCCTCGGCATGCTGGACGCGCGTGCAGACATGAACCATCCCCCGTCGTTCGGTCCCCGTGACCGCACGTGGTGACGTGGCGGTCGATGGCAACTCTCAGTCACCGCCTCCCGCCTGGGCAAGGGACGTTCCGTCACCCGATGTAGTGGAAGGACCCAGCACACATCAACTCGCTCACTGAGGGTGATGCGTCGAGCGCTGTCCGTCGAGGACATGCGTGCCCGGTGCCGGCAGCCGGCCCGGTGCTCCGACCGGTGGTCTCACGCCTTCGGGTCAGGCGCTCCTGCGTGCCGGGTCCGGGCCGCGCGCGTGCGGCGACACTGGTCCGGTCGCGGCACCGGCTCCCCGCCACCCGCGGGACGACCCATCGACACCAGGAGCGCGAGCCCATGTCCGTCACGCCACTGGAGGCTCGGCGCGCGCCGTCGGTCGCGGCGACCGTCGAGCTGCTGCGGTCCTCCGGCAAGCCGTCGGCGACCGCACCCCTGTACTCCCGACTGGTCAACCGCCCGGTGGGTCGCTGGCTGGCGGCGGTCGCCCACCGGCTGGGCCGGACCCCGGACCAGGTGACCGCGCTCAGCGGCCTGGTGACGGCCACCGGCATCGCGCTGCTGGCGCTGGTCCCGCCGAGCACGGGCCTCGGCGTCGGTGTCGCCGCCCTGCTCGTGCTGGGCTACGCGCTCGACTCCGCCGACGGCCAGCTCGCCCGCCTGCGCGGCGGTGGCACGCTGACCGGTGAGTGGCTCGACCACGTGCTCGACTGCGCGAAGAACGCCGCCGTGCACCTGGCCGTGCTCATCTCGTTCTACCGGTTCGTCGACCCCGCCCCGCCGGCGCTGTTGCTGCTCCCGGCGGCCTTCCAGCTCGTCGTCACGGTGATGTTCTTCGGCACGGTGCTGACCGACCAGCTGCGCCGGGGCGCGGGCACCGGGCGCGCTCCGGCGCCGGCGACGCCGCCCTCGCCGCTGCGCTCGGTCCTGGTGGCCCCGGCCGACTACGGCCTGCTCTGCCTCGCCTTCGCCACCTTCGGGCACCGTGCGGTCTTCGTCCCGGTCTACGCGGTGCTGCTCGCGGGCTCCGCCGGCTACCTCGCCGCCGGGCTCGTCCGGTGGCGCCGCCAGCTCGCGGCCCTCGACGCGGCGCGCTGATCCGCGCTGACCCGGCGCGGCTGCGCCGGCGGGGACGACCTCGACCGAGGGTGACCTCGACCCCGGGGGTGACCTCCCCGGGCCGCGGCGATGCCCCGCGCTGCAGCGGCCCGGGCCGGCGGCTGCCCGTCGTCCTGGTCCCCGCGGGTCGTGGCGGCCCGGCCACGACGCGGGTCGACGGCGGCCCGCGCAGCCGGCCGCATCACCCGGGCGCCGAGCACCGGACGCCCAGGGCGGGACCGCCCCGGCCGTCAGGTCTCCGGGCGGGTGCGCAGCAGGCGCGCGGGCACGCCGCCGTAGATCCCGTACGCGGGGTACTCCCCCGCCGTCACCACCGCGCCGGCGGCGATGACGCAGCCGTCGCTGATGCGTGCGCCGTCGAGGACGGTGACGCGGGAGCCGATCCAGCACCCGGCGCCCACCTCGATGCCCTGGTGGGTCACGCCCTGGTCGCGGATCGGCACGGACCGGTCGGTGAACACGTGCTGCTCGGAGTGGAACGAGACGTAGTTGCCGACGATCGTGTCGGCACCGATCCGGATGCCCCCGGCACAGCCGTACAGGCTGTCGGTGCCCAGGCCCACACCGTTCCCGACGGTCAGGCCCACGCCGAGCGTGGCGATGCTGCCCGTGCACTCGATGCGGGTGTTGCGCCCCACCGTGACGCCGTCCCCCAGCCGCACCCCGGAGACGGAGGTGGCGTCGACGAGGCAGCCGTGCCCCAGGGTGACGCCGCGGCCGAGCACCAGGCGCCGCCGCGACCGCAGCCGCACGCCCCGCCCGACCGAGGGCCGGTGGGTCCGCCCGGGGAACCGCAGGAGCCCCCGCATGACCATCGCGGCGCGCTCGGCGATCAGCGCGGCGAGGTCACGGACCTCGACCCGCTCGTCGATGGCCAGCGGCCGTCCGCGCAGCAGGCTGCCGCGACGGACGGCCCAGCGGCGCAGGGCGGCGGAGTCCATCTCCGGGCCGCTCAGGCGGCCGAGCCGGTGAAGACCAGCAGCGGGGCGCCGGCCTGGTACCCGACCTCGACGACGACGACGTCGCGGCGCACCTCCGGCACGCGGAACAGGTAGACCCCCTCGGCGGACGCGCCCGGCTGCACCGTGCCGGCGAACGGCGCCTCGGTCGGGTCGCTGACCGGCGAGCCGGGGACACGGTCGGCACCGTGGTAGGCGTTGACCGCGACACCGTCGAGGGAGACCGGGTCCGCGGTGCCGTTGTCGATGCGGACGGTGACCCGCAGGGCCGGGCCGGCGACGTCGCCGGGCTCCCCGCCCTCGGCGCTGACCGCCTCGACGGAGTCGATCGACGCGGTGATGCCGTTGCCGACCGCGGCCGTCTCGTCGAGCGGCACCTCGGGCAGGGCGGGCGGGAGCGCGTCCACGTCCTCGGTCGGCCCCGTCGGCTCGGGCGTGTCCGGCGCCGGGGGCGGGGTGAACGGCGCCTCGGTGCCGGACGGCGCCGCGGAGGTGGCGGCCGGGGCGGCGGTCTCCCCGCCGTCGTCGTCGCGGTCGGCCAGCAGGACCAGCAGCCCGGCGACCAGCAGCAGGACGAGTGCGGCCGCGGCGATCGACCAGCCGGGCGGACGGCGCCGCCGGCCCGTGTCCGCCCGGACGTCCGTGCCGCCGGACGTCCGGAGGTCCGCCCTCGTCCGCCCCGTCGCCTCGTCCTCGTGCGTCGCCACGACGTCCCTCCTGCCGGGCCGCGCTCCCGCGCGGCTCACTGCTGACCTGCCGAGAAGTGCTCCCAGCGCGCCGGCACCGGCGGGGTGGGCGCGGGCAGCTGCACCACGTTGTCCGGCAGCGGGGCGCGCTCGATGGCCGTCGACCGCAGGTCCGCGTCCGTGGGCCGGCGCCGGCCGCTGGGCCGGCGCTGCGGGAAGCGGCGGGTCACCAGGTCCCGGGCCAGCTGCTCGTAGCCGGCGGCCACCTGGTCCCAGTCGTAGCCGCGGGCCAGGACACGGGACCGGCGGCCGTCACGGGCGGCCCGCTCGGGGTCGGCCTCGATGCCGGTGACCTCCCGGGCGACGTCCTCCGGGGTCCGGAAGTAGCGCCCGGCGTCGGCGACGACCTCTCGGTTGAAGGAGCAGTCGAAGGCCGTCACGGTCGCGCCGGCGCCGATGGCGCGCAGCAGCGAGGGGTTGGTGCCGCCGACGGAGTGGCCGTGCAGGTAGGTGGCGCTGTGGGCGTACAGCTGGTCGAGCAGCTCCTGGTCCCAGACGCCGCCGAGGAAGCGCACCCGGTCGTCGCCCAGGGCGTGCACCCGACGCGTGTAGTCGTCGGCGTAGGGCGCCGACCCGACGACGACCAGCGGTTTGACGGCCTCGCTGCGCACGTACCCGTCGACGATCAGGTCGACGTGGTTCTCCGGCTCGAACCGGGCCACCACCAGGTGGTAGGCGCGGGACTCGAGCCCGAGCTCGGCGAGCCGGTCCGAGCCCGGCTCGATGACCGGGGCGCCGTAGGTCAGCAGCGTGGTGGGCGCCGCGAAGGCGTCGGCGTAGTAGTCGGCGATCCCCTGCGCGTCGGCGATCAGCGCGTCCGACCAGCGGACGGCGAGGCTCTCGGCCGCGCGGTAGTAGCGCCGCCCGGCGCCACCCCACTTGGCACGCTTCCACTCCAGTCCGTCCACGTGCGTGGCCACGGGGACACGGGCCGCGCGCAGGAGCGGCAGCAGCGGCGCGTTCGCCGCGTTGAACACGATGGCCGCGTCGGTGCGGTGGGCGAGCAGGTGGCGGACCGACAGGGCGGTGTGGCTGAGGGTCTCCAGGGACCGCGTGCGGGCGGCCGGGAGGTGGACGAGCTCCATGCCCAGGTGCTCGCGCGGCGGCGCCTGGTCCGCGCCGGGGACCGTGCGGCAGTACACGACCACCCGGTGCCCGCGGTCGACGAGGCGGCGCCCGATCTCCTCGACGGCGGTCTCGAAGCCGCCGTACCGGGCGGGGACGCCGCGCGTCCCCACCATGGCGATGCTCATGCCGGTCATGGGAGTCCGTTCCTCGGGGTGCAGTCCTCCCCTGATCGGCAGGACACGCCCGATGCTGGAGGAACGGACCGGCGCGGTCGTCCCCCTGCGGGGTGAGGGACCGCGCCGGCCCTGACGCTCAGTAGGCGCCGGAGCGGCTCAGCACCGCGCGGAAGGTCTTGGCGAGGATCAGCAGGTCCATCGCCATCGACCAGTTCTCCACGTACCGCAGGTCCAGGCGCACGGCCTCCTCCCACGGGAGGTCGCTGCGGCCGGAGATCTGCCAGAGACCGGTGAGACCGGGCTTGACCAGCAGGCGGCGGCTCACCTGGGTGTCGTACCGGGCCACCTCGCCCGGCAGCGGGGGCCGCGGGCCGACCAGCGACATCGAGCCGCCGAGGACGTTGAGGAGCTGGGGCAGCTCGTCCAGGGACAGGCGTCGCAGCAGCCGCCCGACCGGGGTGACCCGCGGGTCGACCCGCATCTTGAAGAGCAGCCCGTCGGAGATGTTGTCGGCGCTCAGCGCCTCGACCTGGCGGTCCGCGTCGACCACCATGCTGCGGAACTTGAGCATCGTGAAGGTGCGGCCGTTCACGCCCACCCGCTCCTGGCGGAAGAGCACCGGACCGGGGCTCCCGAACTTCACGGCCAGGGCGATGGCCGACATGACCGGGGCGAGCAGCAGCAGCGCCACCGCGGCCACGGTGCGGTCCAGCCCGGCCTTGGCGACCCGCCGCCACCCCTCGAAGCGGGGCTGCTCGACGGCGAGCAGTGGCAGCCCCTCGAACGGGCGGATGTGCAGCCGAGGGCCGGCCACCTCGATGAGGCCGGGCGCGACGAGGAGCTCGATGCCGGTTCCCTCCAGCTGCCACGAGAGCTGGCGCAGGTACTGCGCTGCGGTCTCGCTGGCCGAGGTCACGGCGATGGTGTCCGCGCCGAGCCGGCCGGCCATCGCGACGACGTCGTCCAGGCCGCCGACCGGCAGGTCGAGCGCGGCGCCCACCCGGTCGCGGTCGGCAGGGGTCACGCACGCGGCGACGACGTCCATCCCGGCGAAGCGCTCGCGGCCGACCCGGTCCACCAGCTCCAGGACCGCGCCTCCGCGGCCGACGACGATGACCCGCGTGGTGCAGGACCCCTGCGCCCGCAGCCGCTGCAGCACGCGGCGGGCGACGTAGCGGCCGGCCAGCGTGGCGACGGTGAGCGCGGGGACGGCGACGACGACGAGGCCGCGCGACAACTCGAGCGCCCCGACGTAGGAGACGAGGGCCAGGGTCGCGAGCAACAGGCCGCCGGCCCGGCCGACCCGGCGGTATTCGTCGCTGCCCGTGCCGAAGACGCGCTGCGCGTAGGCGCCGGTGGCGGCCAGGAGCAGCGGCCAGGCGACCACGAGCGCGGCGGCGGCCCACAGCAGCGGGTTGGCCACGCCGAGCGCGGCACGGTGCACCCAGAGGACCGCGCCGGCGGTGACCGCGGCGGCCAGGGAGTCGACTGCGACGAGGGAGAGGACGTACCGCCGCACCCAGGCCGCCGGAGCGCGACGCACCGTCGCTCGCGGTGCGAAGCGCACACCGGGTGCGATCTCGGTCCGCACGGACGCCGACGTCAGCCGGACTCGTTCCTGATCGAGCAGCACGGTTCCCCCCGGACACCGACGTGACACTGTGTGGCCGGACCCGAACCAGAGATCACACGCTCGACGTGCGACTTCTCCCAGGGGTTGGGACCCGGCAGCACGGATGACCCTCACAGTCGGTGATGGCTCCGGTCAACACGCACCGTCACCGTTCACTCGTTGGAGGGGCCGAGGCCGTCACGCTCCGATCACGCAACGTCAGAAGGACGCTCAGGTGCGTGGGTGCACCACGTTCTGGGCCGCCTCGAGCCCGAGGGCCAGCAGCTCCTCGGTGGCGTCTGCGGCCTCGGCGATCAGGAGGTCCAGCTCCTTGCGCTCGGTGCCGGAGAAGTCCTTGAGCACGAAGTCCGCCGGGTCCTGCCGGCCGGGCGGGCGGCCGATGCCGACCCGCACGCGCAGGTAGTCCTTGGTGCCGGTGGAGCGGCTGATGGACCGCAGGCCGTTGTGGCCGCCCTCGCCCCCGCCGCGCTTGAGGCGGACGGCGGCGAAGGGGATGTCGAGCTCGTCGTGGACGACGACGAGGTCGGTGGCGGGCACCTTCGCCCAGTCGAGCAGCCCGCGCACGGGGCCACCGGACTCGTTCATGTAGCAGGTGGGCCGCGCCAGGACGACGCGGCGCCCGGCCAGCCGGCCCTCCCCGACGAGGGTCCGGGACCGGGCCCCCTTGCCGGGGGACAGCCTGACCCCGGCGCGCGCGGCGAGGTCGTCGAGCACCATGGCGCCGACGTTGTGCCGGTTGCCGGCGTAGGCCGGTCCCGGGTTGCCCAGGCCGACCACCACGAAGGGGCCCTCGGAGGGCGCGGCCGGCGGGGACGCCGCAGGGGCGCCGGCGGTGCCGGCGCCCCTGCGGGTCGTGCTCTCGGTCAGCGGGTGCCTCAGCTGTTCGTGGTGGCGTCCGCCGACTCGCCGCTGCCCTGGTCCTGCGGCTCGGGGACGACGTCGCCCTGGCCGGCGCCCTCGGCGGCCGCGTCGGACTCCTCGCGCTCGATGCCGGCCTCGGCCTCGGCGGCCTCCAGCTCGGCCTCGAGGGCCTCGGCGCTCGGGGCGGCCATGACGTTGACGACGAGCGCGTCGGCGTCGGTGAGGACGGTGACGTCACCGGGCAGCGTCAGCTCGCCGGCGGTGACGCCCTGGCCGGCGGTGCGGCCGGTCAGGTCGACCTCGATGCTCTCGGGGATCGCGATGGCCGGCGCCTCGACCGAGACGGTGTTCAGCTCGATGCTGACCAGCGTGTCGGGGCCGGCCTCGCCGACGGTGACGACCGGCACGTCGACGGTCACCTTCTCGCCGCGGCGCACGGCGAGCAGGTCGACGTGCTCGTGCACGCGGGTCAGCGGGTCGCGCTGGACGGCCTTGGCCAGGGCCAGGTGCTCGGCCCCGTCGAGGACGACGGTGATGAGGGCGTTGCTGCCGCCGTTGCGCAGGACCGCGGCGAACTCGCGGGCCGGCAGCGACAGGTGGACGACGTCCTGGCCGTGGCCGTAGAGGACGGCGGGGATGCGGCCGGCGCGGCGGGTGCGGCGGGCGCTGCCCTTGCCGAACTCGGTGCGGGGCTCGGCGACGAGGCGGTGGTCAGCCACGGTGGTGTGCTCCTAGCTCGGGGATCTGGGCCGGCGCGCGGCGCGGCGCACCCGAGCGGGCACACGCACGTCGATCACGGAGAACGGGTTCTCCCTCGCCGGGCTCTGCCACCTTACCCGGCATCCGCCGGGGAACCGCGGCCAGGTCCGGCGGAGCGGGGGCCCGGAGGGTCCCCCGAGGCCGGACGGGACGCAGGCCGAGGACGCCGGGACGCTCCGCGCCCTGCGAGGCACGGGGCCGGAGCGGGGGCCGGAGGCTCCCCGACGGATCCGTGGGAAGGGCTCAGCGCACGTCGGGACGGCACCTGGCCGCGGTGCGGTCCGGAGGACCGCAGATCACGAAGCGCCGTCGAAGAGGCTCGTGACCGAGCCGTCCTCGAAGACCTCCTTGATCGCGCGCGCCAGCAGCGGGGCGATGGAGAGGACGGTGAGCTTGTCGAACTGCCGCTCGGTCTCGATGGGCAGCGTGTTGGTGACGACGACCTCGCTGACCCGGCTGTTCTTCAGGCGGTCGACGGCCGGGCCGGAGAGGACCCCGTGCGTGGCGGTCACGATCACGTCGGCCGCGCCGGCCTCGAACAGGGTCTCGGCGGCCTTCACGATGGTGCCGCCGGTGTCGATCATGTCGTCGACGAGGACGCAGACGCGGCCCTCGACCTCACCGACCACGCGGTTGGCGACGACCTCGTTGGGCCGCAGCGGGTCGCGGGTCTTGTGGATGAAGGCCAGCGGGACGCCGCCGAGCTTGTCGCTCCACCGCTCCGAGACGCGCACCCGGCCCGAGTCCGGCGAGACGACGGTGACGTCGCTGCCCTCGCACCGCTTCTTCACGTGGTCCACGAGGAGGTCGAGGGCGAACAGGTGGTCGACCGGCCCGTCGAAGAAGCCCTGGATCTGGGCGGTGTGCAGGTCGACGGTCATCAGCCGGTCGGCACCGGCGGTCTTGAACATGTCGGCGACCAGCCGGGCGGAGATGGGCTCGCGGCCGCGGTGCTTCTTGTCCTGCCGGGCGTAGGGGAAGAACGGCGCCACGACGGTGATCCGCTTGGCCGAGGCCCGCTTGAGCGCGTCGACCATGATCAGCTGTTCCATCAGCCAGGTGTTGATCGGCGCGGTGTGGCTCTGCACGACGAACGCGTCGCAGCCGCGGACCGACTCCTCGAACCGGACGAACAGCTCGCCGTTGGCGAACTCGTAGGACGCGGTCGGCGTCGGGGTGACGCCGAGGTGCCCGGCGATCTCGTCCGTCAGCTGCGGGAAGGCACGCCCGGAGAACAGCATCAGGCTCTTGTTCGTGGTCTGCCGGATCGCGCTCATCGCTGCGCTGCCCCTACTCGTCGGACTGGCTGGCGGGGGCCGCCGTTCGGCCCTCGCGGGTCCCGGGTCGAGTGTCAGCCGCCTGCGCGGCGCCTGCATCCCCGGCGGCCGCTGCGGCCTGCGCGGCGGCGGTGCCCGGGCGGCGGCGGCCCACCCAGCCTGCCACATTGCGCTGCTTGGCCCGCGCGACGCCCATCGCACCCGGGGGGACGTCCGTGGTGATGACCGAACCGGCGGCGGTGTAGGCACCGTCCCCGACGGTGACCGGCGCCACGAGCATCGTGTCCGAGCCGATGCGGACGTGGTCGCCGACGGTCGTGTGGTGCTTGGCGACGCCGTCGTAGTTCACGAACACGGTGGCGGCGCCGATGTTCGAGCCCGTCCCGATCGTCGCGTCCCCCACGTAGGACAGGTGCGGCACCTTGGAGTCGTCGCCGACCTGCACGTTCTTGGTCTCGACGAACGCGCCGACCTTGGCCCCGCGGCCCAGCCGGGTGCCCGGCCGCAGGTAGCTGAACGGCCCCACGGTGGCAGCGGCGCCGATCACCGCGCCGGCGCAGTGCGAGCGGACGACGGAGGCGCCCTCCCCCACCTCGCAGTCGGTGAGCGTCGTGTCCGGCCCCACGACCGCGCCGCCGGCGACCCGCGTCGTCCCCAGCAGCTGGGTGCCCGGCTGCAGGACCGCGTCCGCGCCCACCGACGCGGTCACGTCGACCCAGGTGGTCGCCGGGTCGACGACCGTGACGCCCGCGACCATCAGCGCGTCGAGCACCCGGTCGTTGAGCACGCGGCGGCGGGCGGCCAGCTCGCGCCGGTCGTTGCAGCCCAGCACGTCGACGGGGTCGTCGGCCTGCGCGCCGGCGACCGGCTCGCCGTCGGCGACCAGCAGGCCGACGACGTCGGTCAGGTACACCTCGCCCTGGTCGTTGTCGGCGTCGACCCGGGCCAGCGAGCGGCGCAGGGCGGCGGCGTCGCCGACGTACACCCCGGCGTTGACCTCGCGGACGGCCCGCTGCGCGGCGTCGGCGTCCCGCTCCTCGACGATGGCGCGCACCGCGCCCTCGCCGTCGCGCACGATCCGGCCGAGCCCCGTCGGGTCCTCGACGACCGCGGTGAGCACCGTGAGCGCCGCGCCGGTCGCGTGGTGGGCCCCCACCAGGCCGGCCACGGTCCCGGCGCGCAGCAGGGGCGCGTCGCCGTTGACGATCAGCACCGGGCCCTCCAGGTCCGGCACCGCCTCCAGCGCCACCGCCGCGGCGTGCCCGGAGCCCCGCTGCTCCTCCTGCACGACCGCCCGCGCCCGCGGGGCGACGGCGGCCAGGTGCTCGACGACGGCCTCGCGGCCGGCGCCCACGACCACGACGGTGGTGCCGGCACCGAGCGGCTCGGCCGCGGCCAGCACGTGGCCGAGCATGCTGCGACCGCCGAGGGCGTGCAGCACCTTGGGCGTCGCCGAGCGCATGCGGGTGCCCTGCCCGGCGGCGAGGACGACGACCGCGGCGACGGCCGCCCGGTCCTCGGGGTGGTCGGCTCCCGGCTGGGTCTGGCTCACGGGTCTCCTCGGGCGACGGCGGTCGGGACTGCGCTGGGGGGACGTCGCTGCGGACGCGCTGGGGGACTCGGACTCGAACCGAGACTTCCCGGCTCCAAAGGCCGGCGGGCTGCCGATTACCCCATCCCCCATCCGCCGGCACACCGCCCGCGGGGCGCCTCCGCGCCGTCCGCAGCCTAGGCCGCGGGGCCCGCGGACGGGCGGCCAGCGCCCTCACCAGGACACTCTCCCGACCCCCGGCCCCGCTGCGCGGGCCCGGCTACGGGCACGTAGGTTACGCAGTCGTAACCACGGTCGGGGACGCTGCGGCGATCGACCGGTTCGACACCGCCCCTGGAGGCCGTCCTGTCCGCTCCCGCCCTCACCCGGCCCACGGCTCCGATGCGCCCGGCCGACCCGGACGCCGGCCTGCCGGCCAACGCCTACGGCAAGGAGAAGGGCGCGATCGAGCAGATCACGCTCTACCTGTTCGTGATCGTCCCGTTCCTCGCCCTGGCCGCGATCGTCCCGGTCGTCTGGGGCTGGGGTCTCAGCTGGCTGGACCTGGGCCTCCTGGTCGGCTTCTACTTCGTACCGCTGCTCGGCGTCACCGTCGGTTACCACCGGTACTTCACGCACGGGTCGTTCAAGACCGGCAAGCCGCTGCGCTACGCGCTGGCGATCGCCGGCTGCATGGCCATCGAGGGCCCGGTCGTGCAGTGGGTCGCCGACCACCGCCGCCACCACGCGTTCTCCGACCGCGAGGGCGACCCGCACTCCCCCTGGCGCTACGGCACCGACTCGCGGGCCCTGCTGAAGGGCATGTGGCACGCCCACCTCGGCTGGCTGTTCGACCGCCGCCAGACCAACCCCGAGCGCTACGCCCCCGACCTGCTCAAGGACAAGGGCCTGCGGGTGGTCAGCCGCCTGTTCGTGGTCTGGGCGTTCCTGAGCCTGGCCCTGCCCGCGGTCATCGGCGGCCTGGTCACCGGCTCGTGGGCCGGGGCGCTGTCGGCGTTCTTCTGGGCCGGCCTGGTCCGGACCGCGCTGCTGCACCACGTCACCTGGTCGGTCAACTCGGTCTGCCACGTGATCGGCAGCCGGCCGTTCGCCTCCCGGGACCGCGCGACCAACGTCTGGCCGCTGGCGATCCTCAGCGCCGGCGAGTCGTGGCACAACCTGCACCACGTCGACCCGACCAGCGCCCGGCACGGCGTGCTGCGCGGCCAGGTCGACATGAGCGCCCGGCTGATCTGGGTCTTCGAGAAGCTGGGCTGGGTGCACGGGGTCAAGTGGCCCGACCCGCAGCGGCTGGCGGCCAAGCGCCAGGCTCCCGCCGGGGCGGCCGGCTGAGCACCACCGCGGACGTCCCGCCCGGGCGACCTGCTCCGGCACGGTCGCCCGGGCGGCGACGTCCCGAGGGGGGCGCGGGGGCGTCCCCGCGCCCGCGCGTGCGGATGACCGGCGCGCAACGCCGCCAGCAGCTCATCGACGTGGGCCGGCAGCTGTTCGGCCAGCGCGGCTACGAGGCCACCTCGATCGAGGAGCTGGCCGCCCGCGCGTCGGTGAGCAAGCCCGTCGTGTACGGGCACTTCGGCGGCAAGGAGGGGCTGTACGCCGTCGTCGTCGAGCAGGAGATGCGCCGCCTGCTCGACCGGTTCACCGCGGCGCTGTCCGCGGGCGGCCACCCCCGCCTGCTGCTCGAGCGGGCCGCCCTGGTGCTCCTGGACTACATCGAGGAGGACACCGACGGCTTCCGGGTGCTCTCCCGCGACTCCCCCATCAGCGACGCCGCCGGGCACTACTCCTCACTGCTCGGCGAGGCCGCGCACGAGGTCGAGCACCTGCTCGCGTCGCAGTTCCGGCACAACGGGTACGACCCCCGGCTGGCCGGCCTGTACAGCCAGGCCCTGGTCGGCATGGTCGCGCTGGTCGGCGCCTGGTGGCTGGAGGACCGGACGCCGGCCAAGGCCGACGTCGCCGCGCACCTGGTGAACCTCGCCTGGAACGGCATGGGCCACCTGGAGCGCCGCCCCCGCCTGTCGGACTGACGGGCCCGCGGCCGCGCCCGCCCCTCCCGGGCCGGCGGGCCGTCAGCCGACGAGGCGCGCCCCGGGCACCGGCCCGTGCACGGCGCGCACCGTGCGGAACGCCCCGTCCGCGGTGAGCTGCGCGGCGAGCGCGGCCGCGTCGTCCTCGTCGGCGGCCAGCGCGGCCACGGTCGGGCCGGACCCGCTGACCAGGGCGCCCGCCGCCCCGGCGGCGGTGGCGGCGTCCAGCGCCTCCCGCAGGGAGGGGCGCAGGCTGATCGCCGCGGCCTGCAGGTCGTTGGAGAGCGCGGCGGCCAGCGCACCGACCGGGCCGCTGCGCAGCGCCGCCACCACCGGCTCGGGCGAGACGAGCGCCTCGCCCGAGGGCAGCAGCCCCTCGGCGCGCAGCCGGTCCAGCTCGGCGTACACGGCGGGGGTGGACAGCCCCTCGCCGGCGATGCCGAGGACCCAGTGCCACGGACGCCGCGCCAGGACCGGGCTCAACCGTTCCCCGCGGCCCGCGCCGAGCGCGACACCGCCGAGCAGGCTGAACGGGACGTCGCTGCCCAGCTGGGCGGCCAGCTGCGCCAGGTCGCCGCGGGTCGCGCGCGTGCCCCACAGCGCGTCGAGGGCGACCAGCGCGGCGGCGGCGTCGGCGCTGCCCCCGGCCAGGCCCGCGGCCGCCGGGATCGACTTGTCGATGGTGATCGCCGCCTCGGCGCGGACGCCCGCGCGCTCGGCCAGCAGCTCGGCGGCCTGCCACACGATGTTGCGCCGGTCGGTGGGGATCCGGTCGGGGCCCGTGCGGCCGCCCGCGAACTCCCCGGTCAGCTCGATGGTCAGCCCGCCGGCCGGGCGCACCGTGACCGTGTCGAACAGCGAGACGGCGAGGAAGACGGTGTGCAGCTGGTGGTAGCCGTCGCCCCCGACCGGCGCGGCGGCCAGGTGCACGTTGACCTTCGCCGGAGCCCGGGCGACGACCGCGCCGTCCCCGGTGATCCGCCCGGGCCCGCCGTGCGACGCGCCGCTCACGCGGTGCCCGCCCCCGGGGTGGCGGCCAGCCGGGCGAAGTCGGCGACCGACAGCCGCTCCCCCCGGGTGGCCGGGTCGATGCCGGCGGCGCGCAGCCGGGCCTCGGCGGCGACCGGGCTGCCCGCCCAGCCCGCCAGGGCCGCGCGCAACCCCTTGCGCCGGGTGGCGAAGGCGGCGTCGACGACCGCGAAGGTGGCCGCGCGGTCACCGGGCGGGGGCGGGCGGCGATCCAGCGCGACCAGCCCGGAGTCGACGTTGGGCTCGGGCCAGAAGACCCGCCGTCCCACGTTCCCGGCCCGGCGCACGTGGCCGTACCAGGCCGCCTTCACCGAGGGGACGCCGTAGGCCGCGGAGCCGGGCGGGGCGGCCAGCCGCTCGGCGACCTCGGCCTGCACGAGGACCAGCGCCCGCCGCAGGGTCGGCAGGCGCTCGAGCAGGGTCAGCAGGACGGGCACCGCCACGTTGTACGGCAGGTTCGCCACGAGCGCCGTCGGGGGCGGCCCGGGCAGCGCCTCGACCCGCAGCGCGTCGGCCTCGACCACGGTCAGCCGGCCGGCCAGCTCCGGCGCCCGCTCGGCCACGGTCCGCGGCAGCCGGCCGGCCAGCCGGGGGTCGATCTCCACGGCGGTCACGGCCGCGGTGGCCGGCAGCAGGCCGAGGGTCAGCGAGCCCAGCCCCGGCCCGACCTCGAGGACGACGTCGTCCGGGCGCAGCTCGGCGGTGCCCACGATCCGCCGGATCGTGTTCGCGTCGTGCAGGAAGTTCTGGCCGAGCGACTTCGTGGGCCGCAGGTCCAGTTCCTGGGCCAGCTCGCGGATCGCCGCGGGCCCCAGCAAGGCGGTCAGGAACGGCCTCGCTGCTGGGGCCCGCGGGGACGCGAGCGGTGCGGAACGGGGAGGTCCGACATCAGTCGAACAGATGGGAGCCGCAGCCCCACTGACCCGCGCCGGAGCGCGCGTACAGCATCTGCGCGCGCATCGTCTGCTCCTCCGGGGAGGCGGCCGCCGGGTCGCCGCTGCCGCCGACCGAGGCCCACGTGGACATCGAGAACTGGTAGAGGCCGCGGTACCGGCCGGTGGAGCTCACGGCGTTCGGCCGGCCACCGGACTCGCACTGCGCCAGCGCGGCCCAGTTCAGCCCGTCGGCGGTCGCCGGGACCGAGCCGGAGGAGGCGGCCGGGCGGGGCTTGGTGCCGACCGTGACGAGCTCGTCGACCGGCGCGACGTCCACGACGGTGGAGACCTGCTCGCGGGCGGTCTCCACGCCGTCGACGACCGTGACCCGGTAGGTGGTCGTCTGCTGCCCGTCGACGCCCTCCTGGGTGACGGTGTCGTCGCCCTCGAGGGCCTCGGGGTCCTCGGACCGCACCGTCTGGAACGGGATCTCGGTGGTCTCGACGACCTCGCTGACCTGCACCCGGTACACCTGCAGCGTCATCCGGGCCAGCAGCGGCTGGGTCGGGAACATGCTCGTGCGGTCGGTCTCGGACAGCGTGACGCCCTGCTCGGTCAGCAGGTCGCCCACGGTCGCGGCCGTCGTCGTCACCACGCGCTGCTGGCCGTCGGCGATCAGCGTGACGTCCTTGGGGGTCGAGATCGACAGCGCCATGCCGTCGAGCGGGAGGCGCTCGCTGCGGCTGGCGGAGAGCACGAGGCCGTCGGCGCGGAAGCCGAGCTGGTCCAGCGCCTCGTCGACCGACAGGGCCGTGACGTAGACCTCGCTGGAGCGACCGTCGACGGTCAGCTGGATCGGCCGGGCGCGGGTCACCACGACGGTGTCACCGTCGTCGACCGAGGCGTCGGGCTCGGGGAGGACGACGTCGTGCGCCCGGGTCTCCAGGCCCTCCTCGTCCAGCACCTCGCTGACCGTGTCGGCGTAGGTGCGCACCTCGCGCGCCTGCCCGTCGACCGTCAGCGTCAGCGACTTCTGCGCGGCGTAGAACGCCACGGAGCCGCCGACCAGCCCGAGCAGGACCAGGGCGAAGAGGGAGAACTTCAGGGATCGAGGCACGACACTTCCACGGGGTCACGGGACCGGGCAGGGGGTGCCCTCCGGCGCGCAGCGGGCAGCGGCGCGCCGGGCGGCTCCGCTCCCGGGCGGCCGACGCCGGCCCAGCGGGGGCTCCGACGACGCTGCCCGGGGTCGGTCCCCACCCCGGCTGGTCACGACACGATAACGGGCGTGGTGCAGGTGGCAACGGTGCGTGGAGGAGTGTTCCAGGTGGCCGACACGTCGACATGGCGCCGCGCCGACACGGTCCGTGACGGACGTGCCGCGTGGGACGGGTGGTGCGGTCGCGCAGGGTGAGACGGACGAGGTGACCGATGTCACCGCGTGCTCGTGAACACAGAGGGGTATGAAGCCCGGTCGGTCAGCCGGCCAGCGCGCGCTCGGCGACCTGCACCGGCCGCAGCCACGTCACCAGGAAGCCCGCGAGGGCCAGCCCCGCGGCCAACGCCGAGAAGCCGGCCGCCACCAGCGCCACCGGCCACAGGTCCACGCCCTCGGTCACGCGGTCGCCCAGCCACACCCCGGCGGCGAGCAGCAACCCGCCCAGCGGCAGCAGGGCCAGCACGCTCGTCGCGGCCGTGACCAGGTGCGCCGTCCAGGTGCGCAGCGCCTCGTCCACCGGCACGTCGGCGCCCTCGGCGGGCAGCGGCCGGACCAGCGACCGCAGCAGCGCCACCTCCGCGAGCAGCCAGGCCGCGAGCGGCACGGCCACGGCCGGCCACGCGACGCGGTCGGGTACGTCGTCGTGCCGCCACAGCAGGGCGACGGTCAGCACCTCGGCCACGACCACGGCGCGCATGGTCCACAGCAGCCACAGCGAGATCTGCTCCGGGCGCCGGGGCCGCCGCGGGGGTGAACTGGCCCGCCAGCGCGGCCGGGGCCGGGTCGCCTCGGCCAGGACGACGCCCAGCAGCAGCCCGACGGCGATCGCCGGCGGCCACAGGAACACCGATGCCTCGGCGAAGACGACGACGCTGCCCACGACCGCGACCAGGCCCAGCAGCAGGCCCACCCGGCGCACGCGGCGCCCGTGCACGGCCTGACGCCGCAGGGTGCGGCGCCCCTCCTCGCTGGGCGGGGCGAACTCGACCGAGGCCGCGGCGACCGCCCGCCGCCCCGCGGCCAGCGCCCAGCCGCGGGCGAGCAGGACCCCAGGCACCAGCACGGCTATGAAGAGCACGACGGCGATGAGGCGACCCACGCCGCTCATTGTCGTCCTACCGGACGACACCGCCACCACGACTTCGTCGCCCTCCGGGCGACACGGCGGCCAGGTGCCGTCCCCCCGCTGGTCGGAGCCCTCCCCGTCCGGCCTCGGGGAGGCCTCCGGCCTCCCGCTCGGTCAGACCGCTGCGCGGGACCCGCCGCTCCTCGGGGGACCCTCCGGGCCCCCGCTCGTCACGGCTCCCAGGCGCCGAACACGCGCTCGGCGGTGGCGGTGAGCGCGGCGCACAGCTGGTCGAGCTCCACGCCGGTGACGTCGGCCAGCGTGCGGACGGTGTGCGGCACCAGCCGCGACGCGTTCGGGCGCCCCCGGTGCGGCGCCGGCGTGAGGAACGGGGCGTCGGTCTCGACCAGCAGCTGGTCCAGCGGCGTCACCGCGGCCGCCTCGCGCAGGGCCCCGGCGCTGCCGAAGGTCAGCGTGCCGGCGAAGGACAGCACGTGCCCGCGCGCCACGCAGGCCCGCGCGAAGGCGGCGTCGCCGGAGAAGCAGTGGAACACCGTGTGCTCCGGGGCCCCCTCGTCGTCGAGGACGCGCAGGACCTCGTCGTGGGCGTCGCGGTCGTGGATGACCAGCGCCGTGCCGTGCTCCTTGGCGATGCGGATGTGCGCGCGGAAGGAGGCCTCCTGCGCCGCCCAGCCCTCGGGTCCGGTGCGGAAGCGGTCCAGGCCGGTCTCCCCCACCGCCCGCACGCGCGGCAGCGCGGCGAGCCGGTCGATCTCTGCCAGGGCGTCGTCGCCGGCCCCGCCCTCGGCGGCGTCGTTGGGGTGGACGGCGACGGCGGCCAGCACGTTCGGGTGCCGCGCCGCGAGCTCCGCCGACCAGCGCGAGGAGGGGACGTCGACGCCCACCTGCACCAGCCGGGGCACCCCGACCGCCGCGGCGGCGGCGACCTGGGCGTCGACCTCGGCGTCGTCCGGGGACCGGTCGAAGCCGCCCACGGTGATGTCCAGGTGGGTGTGGCTGTCGACGACCGGTGCCGGCAGCGGCTCGGGGTCCGGCGGCAGCTCACCGCGCCGGTTGGCCCGCGAGGAGGCCGAGCGGCTCACCGGCGCCGTCCCGCGCGCGCGGTGCTCACGAGGCGCCGCCCTCCAGCCGGGCCAGCTCCTCCTCCACGATGGACTCGTCGAGCTTGGTGAACACCGGGGTCGGCGGGGCGAGCGGCGTCCCCGGCTGCAGCGGGCGGGAGGCCCACACCGCCTGGGCGGAGTCGTAGTCGCCGGTGATGATCGGGTACGGCGACCCGTCGTCGAGGTCGGTGACCTCGTCGATCCGCGGCGCCGGCGACCACACGCCGGTGCCGCCGAGCAGCTCGTGGATCTTCTGCGCGGAGTGCGGCAGGAAGGGCGTGAGCAGCGCGTTGCAGTCGCTGATCGCCTGCAGCGCGGTGTGCAGCACGGTGTCCCGGCGGGCGGGGTCCTCCTTGAGCTTCCACGGCGCCTGGTCGGACAGGTACTTGTTCGCCTCGCCGACCACCCGCATGGTCTCGGCGGCCGCGGCCTTCTGCCGGTTGCGGGCGAGCAGCTCGCCGATGGGGCCGAACGCGCCCGACGTCGTCGCCAGCAGCGCCCGGTCGGCGTCGGTCAGGTCACCGGGCGTGGGCACGGCGCCGACGTTCTTGGCGGCCATCGACACCGAGCGGTTGACCAGGTTGCCCCAGCCGGCGACCAGCTCGTCGTTGTTGCGGCGGCGGAACTCCGACCACGTGAAGTCGGTGTCCTGCGACTCGGGCCCGGCGGCGGCGATGAAGTAGCGCAGCGCGTCGGCGTCGTAGCGGGCCAGGAAGTCGCGGACGTAGATGACGACCTGGCGGCTGCTGGAGAACTTCCGCCCCTCCATGGTGAGGAACTCGCTGGAGACGACCTCGGTGGGCAGGTTGAGCCGACCGAGGGAGCCCGGGCTGCCGCCCCGGTCGCCCTCGCCGTTGTAGCCGAGCAGCTGGGCGGGCCAGATCTCGGAGTGGAAGACGATGTTGTCCTTGCCCATGAAGTAGTAGGCGTCGGAGTCCGGCGCCTGCCACCACTGCCGCCACGCCTCGGGGTCCCCCGACCGGCGGGCCCACTCGATCGACGCGGACAGGTAGCCGACCACCGCGTCGAACCACACGTAGATCCGCTTGTCCGGCCGGTCGCGCCAGCCGTCCAGCGGCACCGGCACGCCCCAGTCGATGTCGCGGGTGTAGCTGCGCGGCTTGAGGTCGTCGAGCAGGTTGACGCTGAAGTTCAGGACGTTGGGCCGCCAGCTCTTGCGGGTGGCCAGCCAGTCGCCCAGCGCCCGGGTGAACGCGGGCAGGTCGAGGAAGTAGTGCTCGCTCTCGACGAACCTCGGCGTCTCCCCGTTGATCCGGCTGACCGGGTTGATCAGGTCGGTCGGGTCGAGCTGGTTGCCGCAGTTGTCGCACTGGTCGCCGCGGGCGCCGTCGTAGCCGCAGATGGGGCAGGTGCCCTCGATGTAGCGGTCGGGCAGGGTGCGACCCGTGGAGGGGCTGATCGCGCCGAGCGTCGTCTGCGGGAAGACGTACCCGTTCTTGAGCAGGCCCAGGAAGATCTCCTGGCTCACCTGGGCGTGGTTGCCGGTCGTGGTCCGGGTGAACAGGTCGTAGCTCAGGCCGAGCGACTGCAGGTCCCCGGTGATGATGCGGTTGTTCCGGTCGGCGATCTCGCGGGGCGTGACCCCCTCGGCGTCGGCCGCGACCGTGATCGGTGTCCCGTGCTCGTCGGTGCCGCTGACCATCAGCACCCGGTCCCCCACCATCCGGTGGTAGCGGCTGAAGACGTCGGAGGGGACGCCGAAGCCGGAGACGTGGCCGATGTGCCGCGGGCCGTTGGCGTAGGGCCAGGCCACGGCGGTCAGGATGTGCCGATCACTCACGGCACGAGAGTAGTGATGGCGCGGGCGGGGCCGCTCAGTGCTGGCCGGTGGAGGCCGGCGCGGGCTGCCCGGCGTCGGGCCGGCCCGGGTCGAGCAGCGCCACCGACACCAGCGCCAGCCCGATGACCACGACGGTGGCGGCGCGCAGGACGCGGCGGCCCGCGCCCAGCTGGGGCTGCGGCGCACGGGGGCGCGGACCCGCGTCGACCCAGGCGCCCGCCGACGGCGAGGTGGCCAGCAGCAGCTTCCCGACCGGCAGGGCCGACGCGCTGAGCGCCAGCGCCGGCACGGGCAGCCCGGCGACCTCGCTCCCCACGGCGGAGGTGGTCAGCCCGAGCACGAACACGCCGGCGCACACGCCCAGCTCGGCGCACGCCACGCCGGTCAGCAGCCGGGCGCCGGAGCCGTCGAGCAGCACGAGGCCGCCGCCGGCGCCGAAGACCGCCCACGCGGCGAGCCCGACCAGCAGCCCGGCCGCCAGCAGGCCCGGCGGGCGCTGCAGGGAGGTGAGCAGGCCGTCGAGCCCGGTCAGCGCCGCGGCGAGGACGGCGAGCGCCTCCAGCAGCGCGAGCGCCGTGGCGGCCAGCACGGTGGCCGGGGGCCGGGGGTGCCGGCGGGGGACGGGGGTGGCGGTCGCACGGTCGGCGCGGACGTCGAGGGTGGTGGCGCTCGCCACGGGGCTGCTCCCTGGCCGGGGACGGTCGGTCTCCGGTCAGGTCGTCCCGCCGCGCGCCGCGCTGTACGGCCGCGGGCGGCGGCTCACCCCATGGGGTCAGCCGTCCCCGGTCCTCCCCCGGGCCGCGCGGTCGGCGGTTGCGCGCTCGGCCGCGGCGGCACCCTCGGCCCCCGCCAGCCGGCTGCGCCGCCGTCCGTAGACGAGATAGACGACCAGGCCCAGGACCATCCAGACGGCGAACCGCACCCACGTCTCCACCGGCAGGTTCGCCATCAGGTAGAGGCAGGCGACCACGGAGAGGCCGGGCAGCAGCGGCACCAGCGGCACGCGGAAGGCCCGGGGCAGGTCCGGCCGGGTGCGGCGCAGCACGACGACCGCGATCGACACCAGGACGAAGGCGAACAGGGTGCCGATGTTGACGAGCTCCGCCAGCGTGGAGATCGGCAGGAAACCGGCCAGCAGGGCGACGACGACGCCGGTGACGATCGTGATCTTGTAGGGCGTGCCGAAGCGCGGGTGGACGGCGCCGAGGGACGGCGGCAGCAGGTGGTCGCGGCTCATCGCGAACAGCACCCGCGACTGGCCGAGCATCAGGATCATGACGACCGAGGTGAGGCCGGCCAGCGCGCCCACCGAGATGAGGCTGCTCGCCCACGACAGCCCGACGCTGGCGAACGCGTCGGCCAGCGGCGCGGTCACCGAGAGCTCGTCGTAGGGCTGCATGCCGACCACGACCAGCGACACCGCCACGTAGAGCAAGGTGCAGACGAGCAGCGAGCCGATGATCCCGCGCGGCAGGTCCCGCTTGGGGTTGCGGGTCTCCTCCGCGGCCGTGGCGACGATGTCGAAGCCGATGAAGGCGAAGAAGACGATGGCCGCCCCCGCGATCACCCCGCCCCAGCCGAACGTGCCCTGGGTGACGCCGAACAGCTGGATCAGTGGCTGCTGCCAGCCGGTCTCCCCCTCGGCGGCGCCCTGCGACGGCGGCACGAACGGGCTGTAGTTGTCGGCGCTGGTGTAGAAGAACCCGAGCGCGATGATGAACAGGACGATCGCGACCTTGATCGCCACGATCACGCTCGTCACCCGCGAGGACAGCTTGATGCCCAGCACCAGCACGCCGGTCATCAGCAGGGCGATGACGATGGCCGGGATGTTGACCGTCGCGTCCTCCCCCGCGATCGACTCCGGCAGCGGGATGCCCATGTCGCCGAGCAGCTGGTTGAGGTAGCCCGACCAGCCGACCGACACGGTGGCCGCACCCAGCGCCAGCTCCAGCACGAGGTCCCAGCCGATGATCCAGGCCAGCAGCTCCCCGAGGGTGGCGTAGCTGAACGTGTAGGCCGAGCCGGCGACCGGCACCGTCGAGGCGAACTCGGCGTAGCAGACGGCGGCCAGGGCGCAGGTGATGCCGGCGATCACGAACGAGATGGCCACCGCCGGGCCGGCCGTCGTCTTCGCGACCTCACCGGTCAGCACGAAGATGCCGGTCCCGATGATCACGCCGACCCCGAAGACGGTGAGGTCGAGCCCGGAGAGGTTGCGCTTGAGCCGGTGCTCGGGCTCCTCGGTGTCGCGGATCGAGTCCTCGACCGACTTCACCCGGGCCCTGTTCCCGCGAGCCGTGTCCGCCACGACGTCCCCCTCCCGGTGCGACCTGCCCGTTCGACTCCGGCAGCGTGGCACGGGCGCCCCAGGTCCGCATGCCTACGCTGGACCGTCACGAGAGGGAACCGAGGAGGTGCCGTGACCGCGACCGACCCGTCCCACGACGCGTCCACCGGGACCCCCGGGCGGCGCGAGCCCACCACCCGGCCCCGCCCCGCCGGCGCGCCGCCGGCCACGCCCGGCCGGGCGGCGGGGCAGGGCGCCGTCGTCGACTGCGCGGTCTACGTGGACGGCCGGCGGCAGGCGCCGGTGGAGCCCGGCGACGCGCTGGGCGTCGCCGTCGAGCGGGACGGGTTCGTGTGGCTGGGCCTGTTCGAGCCCAGCGCCGCCGAGCTGGAGGCCATCGCCGCGCGCTACGGCCTGCACCCGCTGGCGGTGGAGGACGCCGTCTACGCCCACCAGCGCCCCAAGCTCGACCACTACGACGACGACCTGTTCATGGTGCTGAAGACGGCGACCTACGTCGAGCACGACCGGCTGACCGCGACCAGCGAGGTGGTCGACACCGGCGAGGTCATGGTCTTCCTCGGCCGCCACTACGTGATCACGGTCCGGCACGGCCGGCACGGGGACCTGGCCGAGCTGCGGCACCGGCTGGAGGAGCAGCGGGAGCTGCTGTGCCTGGGGCCGGCCGCCGTCCTCTACGCCGTCGCCGACCTCGTCGTGGACACCTTCGTCGACGTCGCCGACGCGGTGCAGGACGACGTCGACGAGCTCGAGGCGTCGGTGTTCAGCCCCGAGCGCACCGACGACATCGGGCGCCTGTACCAGCTGAAGCGGGAGCTGATGTCGCTGCGCCGGGCGGTGGCGCCGCTGGAGGTCCCGCTGCAGCGGCTGTCGGAGCGGTCGATGGCCGTCGTCCCCGGGGCGATGCGCTCCTACTTCCGCGACGTGCTCGACCACGCCATCCGGGTGCGCGACACCGTCGCCGGGCTCGACGAGCTGCTGTCGTCGATCCTGCAGGCCTCGCTGGCGCGGACGTCGATGGCCGACAACGAGGACATGCGCAAGATCTCGGCGTGGGCGGGCATCGTCGCCGTCCCCACCGCGATCGCCGGGATCTACGGCATGAACTTCGCGTTCATGCCGGAGCTGCACTGGCGGTTCGGGTACCCGCTGGTCCTGCTGGTGATCGCGGTGTCGTGCGTGTGGCTGTACCGCGGCTTCAAGCGCAACGGCTGGCTCTGACCCCCACCGCTGTGCACTGATCCACCTCACGAGCGCCGGGCCCGCTCTCCTGAGGTATGGGAAGCCATCCCCACGTCTGCGCGGCGAGAACGTGGGGATCGCTTCCCATGCCGCGCCCCTTCGCGCTCCGGACAGGTGTCGCCGAGCCCAGTCCATCCACAGGTCGGGCCCGATCGCCGCTGCCCCCGCCCGCGTTCGGCCAGGCTGCCGCGATGCAGTGGCGCGAGCTCCTCCGTGACGTCCTCCAGATCCACGGAGGGCTGGCGACCCGACGTGAACTGCTCGCCCGACTACCCGAGACGGTCCTGGACGGCTACGTCGGACGCCGCGTCCTCCACCGCGTCTTCCCCCACGTCTACTGCCGGGCAGGGGAACCGATGACGGACGACCTGCTCCTCCGGGCCGCCCTCCGCCATGCCGGACCGGTCGCTGCCTTGAGCCACACGACGGCGCTGGCGGTGTGGGGACTGATCCCCCTCGACCGCCCGCTGCACGTGACCGTCGACCACTCAGTGCGCCGAGCAGGGGCGCCGGACCTCCTCGTCCACCGTCGCCTGCGGTTCACGCCCGGGGCGCCGCAGTGCGTGGAGCGGAACGGGCTCCGCATCACCGTGCTACCGAGGACTCTCGTCGACTCCTGGCCGCTGCTGCCGGTCCCGGACCGTCGTCCGCTCCTCCTCGACGCAGCCCGCCGCGGCCTCGTCGTCGCGAAGGACGTCCGGCAGGCGCTCGCCGAACGGCCCAACGTCGGCGGCCACCGTGCCCTCGCCCAGACCATCGACCTCATCGAGGACGGGTGCCAGAGTGAGCTCGAGGCCTTGGGCGTGCTCAACGTCTTCCGGCACCGCTCCCTGCCCAGGAGCGTCGGGCAGCACCGGCTGGTCCTGCCCCAGGGCGCGGTGCGACTCGATCGAGCCTGGCCCGAGGTGAAGCTGGCAGTCGAGCTGGACGGCGCGAAGCACCACACGTCCCCGGCTGACCGGCGGCGCGACCTCGCCCGAGACACGGCGCTCGCCGCTCTCGGGTGGGTGGTGCTCCGCTTCACCTACGCGGACGTCCTGCGCGATCCGGAGGCCGTGCGCCGCCGGGTCCTCGAGGTCTACGCCGCGCGGGCCGCCCAGTTGCGCGTGGGTTAATCCGCCCACGAAGCATGGGAAGCGATCCCCACGTCCGGCGGCCTCAAGCGTGGGGAAGGCTTCCCATGCCTCGTCGGCGGGGCGATGTGCACAATCGCCGGCGGTCAGCGGGGCTTCGCGGCGACGACGGCGTCGTAGACGGTGCGCCGCGGCAGCCCGGTGCGGACGACGACCGCCCGGATCGCGTCCTTGCGGGTCGCCCCGGCGGCCTCCTCGGCGGCGACCTCCGCGGCCAGCTCGGCCGGCGTCAGCTCCACCCGCACCTCGGGGGCTCCCCCGATCACCAGCGTGATCTCGCCGCGCACGCCCTCGGCGGCCCACGCGGCGAGCTCGGCCAGCGGCCCGCGCCGGACCTCCTCGTAGGTCTTCGTCAGCTCCCGGCACACCGCGGCGGGCCGCTCGTCGCCGAACGCGGCGGCGGCGTCGGCGAGCGCGTCGGCCAGCCGGTGCGGGGACTCGAAGAAGACCATTGTGCGCCGCTCACCGGCCAGCGCCGCGAGCGCGGTGCGCCGCTCACCCCCGCGCCGCGGCAGGAACCCCTCGAAGCAGAACCGGTCGACCGGCAGGCCGCTGACGGCCAGCGCCGTCGTCACCGCCGAGGGCCCGGGCACCGAGGTGACGAGCACGCCGGCGTCGATGGCCGCGCGCACCAGCGTGTAGCCGGGGTCGGACACCGAGGGCATGCCCGCGTCGGTGAGCAGCAGCACGGTCGCGCCGCCGGCCAGGGCGTCGAGCAGGCCGGGCAGGCGGGCCCGCTCCACCGACTCGTGGAACGTGACCACCCGCCCGGTGAGCGTCACGCCGAGGTCGGTGGCCAGCCGGTGCAGCCGGCGGGTGTCCTCCACGGCCAGGACGTCGGCCGAGGCCATCACCTCGCGCAGCCGCGGGCCGACGTCGCCGGGCTGCCCGAGGGGCGCCCCGCCCAGCACCAGCCGTCCGCTCACGGCGAGGAGCCTGTCACGGCCGCCGCCCGGGGCCCGACGCGGCCGGACGAGCGCCGGGAGGTGGGCAGGTCCGGTCACTACCCTGGGCCCATGGCGGTCCTGGCTCCCGAGCGCGAGGAGCAGGAGCCGCCGGCGCAGGCCACGCGGCGACGCCGCCTGCCGGCCCGCCGCCTGGACCGCATCCCGCCGCTGCCCGGCGACAACCGGCTGGCGTGGGTGCTCGCCGGGGTCCTGGGCGTCGTGTCGTTCGCCGTCCGGCTCTGGGACATCTCCTACCCGCGCGACCTGCTCTTCGACGAGGCCTACTACCCGCCGGAGGCGCAGGACCTGCTCACCTGGGGCCACGAGTACAACCGCGGCTACACGTTCATCGTCCACCCACCGCTGGGCAAGTGGCTGATCGCGCTGGGCGTGAAGCTCTTCGGCTACGAGTCCCTCGGCTGGCGGTTCCCCTCCGCGGTGGCCGGGACGATCGCGGTCGTCGTCCTCGTCCGGCTGGCGCGGCGGCTGACCGGCTCGACCCTGCTGGGCGTCGTCGCCGGGCTGCTGCTCGCGCTCGACGGGTTCTCCTTCACCCTGTCGCGGATCGGCCTGCTCGACGTGTTCCTGCAGGTGTTCGTCGTCTCCGCGGTCGCCTGCCTGGTGGTCGACCGCGACCGGGTGCGCGCCCGCGTGCGCGCGCTGGGCGAGGTGCCGCGGACCGGCTTCCGGCTGGGACCCCGGGGCTGGCGGATCGCGGCCGGCGTCCTCTTCGGCTGCGCCTGCGCGGTCAAGTGGAGCGGCGTGTGGTTCCTGGCGTCCGCCGCCGTCCTCTCGCTGTTCTGGGAGCGTGCCGCCTGGCGGGAGGCGAATGTGCCCCGGCCGACGGCGGTCACGGCGCGCCGCGGGCTGCCCGGCGCCCTGTGGGCGCTGGCGGCGGTCCCGGTGCTGACCTACCTGGCGACCTTCACCGGCTGGTTCCTCGGCGAGACGTCGCAGGGGAAGGCCTGGGCGCAGCAGAACCCCGACACCGCCTTCCCCTGGATCCCCGGGCCGCTGCGCGCCCTGTGGCACCAGCACGCGCAGTGGCTGGAGTTCCACAACGGGCTGTCCTCCCCGCACCCGTGGGAGTCGGGGCCCTGGTCCTGGCTGGTCAACGGCCGCCCCATCCTGCTGTGGAACCCGCAGGGGCTCACCGACGCCGCCGGCGACCAGGTGGTGCGGTACATCCTCATGGTCGGGACGCCGACGCTCTGGTTCGCCTTCGCGCCGGCGCTGGTGTGGCTCGGCTGGCGCATCGTGGCGCGCCGGGACCCGGCCGCGGTGCTGCTCGCGGTGATGATCGGGGCCGGCTGGGGCACGTGGTTCCTCAACGCCGAGCGCACGATGTTCGTCTTCTACATGGCCCCGGTGGTGCCGTTCTTCGTGCTGGCCGTGGTGCTCGCGCTGCAGGACGTCCTGGGTCCGGCCACCGGCCCGCCCGTCCGGCGCCGGGTGGGGCTGGGGCTGGTGGCCCTGTACGTCGGCGTGGTCGCCGCCACGTTCGTGTTCTTCCACCCGGTGCTCACCGGGCAGCCGCTGTCGCACGGCGAGTGGCTGCAGCGGATGTGGTTCCCCTCCTGGTTCTGAGCACCGGGCGCCGGCGACGGCGGGCCGCCGCCGGACCGCCGGGCCCCGGCCGCCGACCGGCCGTACGGTGGGTCCGCGGACCGGACGAGGGGACGACGATGACCAGCCCAGGCACACGCCCTGCCGTGCTCGGCGAGATCGACGGCGACGTCTGGCGGATCACCCTCGACCGCCCCGAGACCGGCAACGCCATCGACCCCGCCCTGGCGGCCGCGCTGACCGCCGCGCTGGCCGCCCGCCCGGCAGCGGCGCGGACGGTGCTGCTGCTGGCCAACGGCCTGCGGTTCAGCGTCGGCGGTGACGTGCGGCTGTTCGCCGAGGCGGCCGACCCCGGCGCGCTCGTCGGTGGGCTCGCGGAGTCCTGGCACCGGGTGGTGCGGGAGGTCCTCTACTGCCCGGTGCCCGTCGTGGCCGGCATCCAGGGGGCCGTGGCCGGTGCCGCGGTCGGGCTCGTGGGCGCCTGCGACATCGTCGTCTGCGCCCGCTCCACCAAGATCCGCCCGGCCTACGGGGCGATCGGCCTCTCCCCCGACGGTGGCACGTCCTGGGCGCTCACCCGGGCGCTGGGTGCCCCGCGGACCCTGGACCTGTGCCTGACCAACGGCTCGCTGACCGCCGCCGAGGCGCACGCGGCGGGCCTGGTGGCCCGGCTGGTGGAGGACGACGAGGTGCACGCGGCCACCACCACGCTGGCGCACGCCGTCGCGGCCGGCCCGGTCCGCGCCATGGTGCGCACCCGCGAGCTGGTGCGGCAGGCGGCGGTCCGCACGCTCGAGCAGCAGCTGGACGAGGAGGCCCGGCTGATCGCCGCGTCCGCCGACGACCCGGAGGGACGCGAGGGCGTGCGGGCCTTCGTCGAGCGGCGGCTGCCGGACTTCCGCTCCGCCGGCTGACCCCGCGCGGTCAGCAGGTCCAGCGGTACACCTGACCGTCGCGCAGCTCCACCGAGGCCGGCCGCGGTGGGAGCGGGGACGTCTCGAGCAGGGCCAGCACCCGCGTCCGGCCCCGCACGACGGTGCCCTCGGGCGTCGTCCAGTGCAGGTGGGGGTGCAGCAGCAGCCGCAGGCCGGACCGGTCCCCGGCGGCGAGCGCGGCCAGGACCGCGTCGACGACGCCGGGCACCGGTCAGGCCGCCGTCCGCCGGGCCCGGGACGCCGCGGCCAGCTCCTCCAGCATCGCCTCGGTCGTGGGCAGGTCGACGCAGCCGTCGGTGACGCTCTTGCCGTACTCCAGGGACCCCGGGTCGCGCTGGTCGAGGTCCTGCCGGCCGGCGACCAGGTTGCTCTCCAGCATCACCCCGCGGATGGCCGGCTCCCCGCCGCGGACCTGGGCGGCGAGGTCGCGGACGACGTCGAACTGGCGGCGGTGGTCCTTCTGGCTGTTGCCGTGCGAGGCGTCGACGACGACGACCTCGGGCAGGCCGCGGGCCCGCAGCGCGGCGCGGGTGGCCGCGATGTGGGCCGCCGAGTGGTTGGGGCCGGACTTGTCGCCGCGCAGGATGACGTGGCCGGTCTCGTTGCCCGTCGTGGACAGCTGCGCGGTCACCCCGTGCCGGTCGACGCCGAGGAACTCGTGCGGGGCACGGGCGGACACGACGGCCTGGACGGCGACCTCGATGCTGCCCTCCGGCGAGTTCTTGAACCCGACGACGGAGGAGAACCCGGACACCCGCTCGCGTGCGGTCTGGTCGGTGACGTTGCGGGCGCCGACGCCGTTGTAGGTGACCAGGCCGTTGACGTACTGCGGGGTGAGCGCGTTGAGCGGCTCGGCCGCCACGGGGACGCCGAGGCCGGTGACGGCGATCATCAGCATCCGGGTGGCGACGAGGCCGACGCTGATCCGGTTGGACCCGTCCAGGTACGGGTCGTAGGCGAAGCCCTTCCAGTCCACCTCGGTGCGCGGCTTCTCGGTGTAGGTGCGCATGAGGATCTCGAGGTCGGCGGCGAAGCGCTCCCGCATGCGGGCGAGGAACGCCGCGTACTCCAGCGCGGCGGCCGGGTCGTGGATCGAGCAGGGGCCGGCGATGACGGCCAGCCGCGGGTCGGTGCCGGTGACGATGCCGGTCATGGCGGCGCGCCCGGCCCGGGTGGTGGCGGCGGAGGCGGCGGTCAGCGGGACGACGGTGGCGACCGCCTCCGGGGTGACGACGACGCTGAGGCCGGCGATGCGGGCGTTCACCAGGTCGGCGACGTCGACCGGCTCGGCCTCGGGCAGCCCCAGCCGGCGCCGGACCTCCGGGATGAGCCCCGCCTGCAGCGTGTCGACCTGGTCGTTGACCCGCTGCTGCACCGCGAGCAGGTGCTCGGCGATGCGGGCCGCCTCCGGGAGCAACCGGTTCCCGTCCTGCGTCATCGACCTCTCCTCGCTCGGCTTCCCTGCCCCGGAACGACTCAGGGCGCCCTCCGGGTGGAGGACGCCCTGGGTGTCGGGGTGGAGCTGAGGGGATTCGAACCCCTGACCCCCTCGATGCGAACGAGGTGCGCTACCGGACTGCGCTACAGCCCCTGACGGGGGACAAGACTACCGCCCACCGCTCCCGGCCCCACCACGGGGTGGTGGCGCCGGGGTGTCGCGGGCGACGCCTATGCGTTGGCGACGCGCCGCGGCTCGTACTCGTCGATGTCGGCGAACCCGATGTCGTCGTCGTCCAGGCCGACGACGGCGCTGTTCTGCCAGCCGGCCGGGGTGCCGGTGCGGGCGGCGACGACACGGCCCGGCCGCAGCGGGTGCACCGGGGCCAGCGGCAGGCTCGGGTGGCGCAGGCCGACGGTGTGGTGCACCGGCCCGGCCTCGGCGAGCTCCTCCTCGGCGAACTCCTCGGCGAGGTGCTCCTCGGCCATCGCCGGGCGCGGGGCCGGCGCGACCCGGGCGGCGCGGCGCGCGGCCATCCGGGCGGCGCGGCGGGCGGCGGCCTGCTCGCGGCGGGCCGCGGCGCGCAGCACCGCGAGGTAGGCGACGGTCGCGGCGTCCAGGAGCACCTGCAGGACCCAGATCCACGAGGCGACGACGAGCGCCCCGACCAGGGTCAGCAGCGTCAGCGCGACCAGGCCGGCCAGGGTGCGGCGGCGCACCGCGTGCACGTCGACCCGCAGCTCACCGGTCTCCAGCAGCCGCCCGCGGTCGACCGAGACGCGCTCGGTCTCCGCGTGCACCACCGGGTCGACGACCCGGCGGCGCTTCAGCGTGCGGCCCGAGTCACCCGCCGCCGAGCGCGTCCGCTCGTCGCCGCGGGTCACCACCATCGGCACCAGCACGACGAACCAGAGGACGACCAGAGCGGCCAGCAGCACACCCGATCCCATGGAGAACACCACCCGTCACACGAGTCACTTGCCGCGGCAGGTTATGCAGGTCGCGGGCCCATCGGCGGGAGGCGCGCGGTGTGTCGTCGGAGTGTTGTGTGACGGGAGTGCACCGGCGACGGCGTGTCGACACGGCGACCCGGGGGGACCGGTCGGTTCCGTGCTAGGCGACCACGCGTGGTACCCACCGCGGGCCGCGCTCAACCGCCGGACCGCGCGAGCCAGCGGGCGAGCACGCCGCCGGGCACGTCCTCGGCCAGCAGCCCGTAGGTGAGGTGGTCGCGCCAGTCCCCGTCGATGTCCAGGTAGCGGCGCAGCAGTCCCTCCTCGTGGAAGCCCAGCCGCTCCACCAGCCGCCGGCTGGGTGCGTTCTCCGGCCGGATGTCGGCCTGCAGCCGGTGCAGCCCCGCCGCGGCGAAGGCGTGGTCGCAGACCAGCGCGACCGCCAGCGACCCCATCCCCCGGCCGGCGACGGCGCGGTCCATCCAGTAGCCCACGTTGCCCGAGCGCAGTGCCCCGCGGACCACGTTGTCGATCGTCACCTGGCCGGCCAGCCGCCCCTCCACGCGCACGGTGAACGGGAGCGTCAGCCCCAGCCGGGCGCGCTGGAGCACCCGGCGGCGCACCGCGCGGAACGCCGCGGGGGTGTGCCGCTGCGCCCAGGGCTGGGCGGCGGTCGGCTCCCACGGCGCCAGCCACGCCTCGTTGGCCAGCCGGACGCGACTCCACTCGGCGGCGTCGGAGCGGCGCAGCGGGTGCAGCTCCACCGGCCCCCAGCCCAGGGTGGCCGGCCACCCCGGACGCAGGGCCGGGTCGCCCAGCACGGCGCCTCAGCCGCCCAGCAGCAGGGGCATGACGGTGACCAGCCCGCCCGCCGCCACCTCGGTGACGTCCTCGTCGACGACGATCAGGCAGTTGGCCCGGGCCATGCGGGCGAGCATCGCCTCGTCGCCGTCGCCCAGCGGCTCGACCACGTACCCGCCGTCGGGGTGGCGCATGACCTGCCCGTGCAGGTACTGGCGGTAGCCCAGCGGCGAGTACAGCGGCTGCGCCGCGATCGCCTGCACGGTGCGGCGGAACAGCTGCCGCTTGCCCAGCATCAGCCGGATCGCCGGGCGCACGAACACCTCGAAGGCCACGAGCGCCGCCACCGGCTCCCCCGGCACGACGATCACCGGCACCTGCTCCCGGCCGATCCGGCCGAACGCCTGCACCGGCCCCGGGTGCATCGTCACGGGACGGAACCGCACCTCGCCGAGCGCGGACAGCGCCTCGCGCACCGGGTCGCCCTCGTCCGGGAAGGTCCCGGAGATGAGCACGAGGTCGCTGCGCAGCGTCTGGCTCTCGAGCACCTCGGACAGCCGGCGCGGGTCGGCCGGCACGATGCCCGACCGGTAGGCGTCGGCCCCGGCGTCGCGGGCCGCCGCGGCGAGCGCGTAGCTGTTGACGTCGACGGCCTGCCCGGGCGCCGGGTCGCTGGCGATGTCCACCAGCTCGCCGCCACCGGAGAGGATCCCGACCCGCGGGCGGGGACGCACCAGCACGCGCTCGCGGCCGACGGCGGCCAGCAGGCTGATCTGCGCCGGCCCGATCGGGGTGCCGACGGCGACCGCGGGGGTGCCGGCGGCCACGTCGTCCCCGGCGCGGCGGACGTAGTTGCCCGGCGCGACGCCGGCGTGCACGGTCACGGTGACGACGCCGCGGTCGGTCCACACGGCGGGGACGACGGCGTCGGCGCCGCCGGGCAGCAGGGCCCCGGCGGCCACCTTGTGGGCCAGCCCCGGGCCGATGGACGACGGGCCGGCGGCCCCGGCCACGGTCTCCCCCACGACGGCCAGCGCGGTCGGCGCCTCCAGCGTGGCCGCGGCGACGTCCTCGGCGCGGACCGCGTACCCGTCCAGGGCGGCCTGGTCGTGGGCGGGCAGGGCGCGCCGGCTGACGACCTCCTCGGCGCACAGCAGGCCCTGGGCGTCGAGGACGGCGAGCTCGATCGCGTCGGGCTGGGGCACCGCGGCGAGGATCTCGTCCAGGTGCTGCTCGACCGAGCGGGGCAGCTCGGGCTCGGGCACGCCAGGGGGCGGGGGCACCGCCGAGGGGTCGATCTGCGCCGTGTGCTGCACGCCGACGGCGGCCCCGCCCACCGTGCCCGACCGCAGGTCGAGCGCCGTCGTGTCCCGGGGCCCGGGCGCGGCCGCCCCGGCGCTGTCGTCGTCCACACCCATCACGACTCCCGATGCTCCCCCCTGGGAGCCACGGGTCAGGCCTGCGACGCGCCCTCGGCGGGCAGCTGGCCGACGAACTCGGTCAGCCAGGCCCGCAGCGCCGGCCCCAGGTCCTCGCGCTCGACGGCCAGCCGGACGACCGCCTTGAGGTAGTCGAGCTTGTCGCCGGTGTCGTAGCGGCGGCCGTCGAACACGACGCCGTGCACCGGCTCGCCGCGCGCGACGAGGGTGGCCAGGGCGTCGGTCAGCTGGATCTCCCCGCCGCGGCCGGGCTCGGTCTCCCGGAGCACGTCGAACACCTCGGGCGCGAGCACGTACCGGCCGATGATCGCCAGGCTGCTGGGGGCCTCGTCGACCGGCGGCTTCTCGACCAGCCCGGTGATCGTGACGACGCCCTCGGAGGTGTCCTCCTCGATCGCCACCGCGCCGTACTTGTCGATGTTCTCCGCGCCGACGTCGAGCAGCGCCACCACGCAGCCGCCCTTGTCGGCCTGCACCGCGAGCATCTGCTCCAGCAGATGGTCGCGGGCGTCGATGAGGTCGTCGCCGAGGAGGACGGCGAAGGGCTCCTCGCCGACGAACGCCGCGGCCTGCAGGACGGCGTGGCCGAGGCCGCGGGCCTCCCCCTGCCGGACGAAGTGCACCTGCGCCACGTCGGTGGACTCGGAGACGGCGGCCAGCCGGCCGGCGTCCCCCTTCTTCTCGAGCGCGGCCTCGAGCTCGGGTACGCGGTCGAAGAAGTCCTCGATCGCGGCCTTGTTGCGGCCGGTGACCATGAGCACCTCGGCGAGGCCGGCGCGGGCGGCCTCCTCGACGATGTACTGCAGGGCCGGGCGGTCCACGACCGGGAGCAGCTCCTTCGGCACGGCCTTGGTCGCGGGCAGGAAGCGGGTGCCCATGCCGGCGACGGGGATGACGGCCTTGCGCGCGGCGCGCGAGCTCGCGGGGGACATGGCGGGGAGCGTATCCAGCTAGCCTGCGCCGGTGACTCCCCCTTCCGAGGTGGGTGCGGCCAAGGCCGCCCTGCGGCAGGAGCTGCGGGAACGGCGTCGCGCCCGGCCCGGTCCGGAGCGCGAGGCGGCCGCAGCGGCGGTGAGCTCGGCCCTGCTGCGCGGCCTGGCCGGCGTCCGCACGGTCGCCGCGTTCTGCCCCGACGAGCTGGAGCCCGGGCACGGCCGGCTCCCGGCGGCCTTCACCCAGCTCGGCGCGCGCGTGCTGCTGCCGGTGGTGGCCGAGGGGGACGCGGAGCTGCGCTGGGCGGTGGACACCGGGCGGCTGGCGCCGGGCCGGTACGGCGTGCTGGAGCCGCTGGGCCCCCGCCTGGGTCCGACGGCGGTCGGGACGGCGGAGGCGGTCGTCGTCCCCGCGGTGGCGGTCGACCGCTCGGGCGTGCGCCTGGGCCGCGGCGGGGGCTTCTACGACCGGGCGCTGGTGCACGCGCGGCCCGGCGCCCTGCTGGTGGCCGTCGTGTACGACGACGAGCTGGTGGACGAGCTCCCGGCCGAGCCGCACGACCGCCGGGTGGGTGCGGTGGTGACGCCGTCGGGCGGCTGGCAGACGCTGCCCGCCGCGCGCTGAGGGAGCCCGGGACACCCGCCGGTCGCGGCGGTCGTGGGACCGTTCCGACCTGGCTCGTCCCTGGGGCCCGGGGGTGGCTCCCGACCGATCGGAGGTGGTCCGTGCCCGGACCGCTGGACGGCGTCCTCGTCGTTGACCTGACCCGCGCGCTGGCCGGCCCGCACGCCGGGATGATGCTCGGCGACCTCGGCGCCCGCGTGATCAAGGTGGAGAGCCCCGGCACGGGCGACGACACCCGCGGGTGGGGCCCGCCGTTCGTGCAGCCCGACTCCGGCGAGCGGGAGTCCACCTACTTCCTGTCGGCCAACCGCAACAAGGAGTCGATCACCCTCGACCTCAAGGACGAGGGCGACAAGGAGCTGCTGCGCGAGCTGGTCCGCCGCGCCGACGTGCTGCTGGAGAACTTCCGGCCCGGCACGCTCGCCCGGCTCGGCTTCGGCACCGACGTCCTGGCCGGGCTGAACCCGCGGCTGGTGACGCTGGCGATCAGCGGGTTCGGGCACGACGGTCCCGAGGGCGGGCGCGCCGGCTACGACCAGATCGCGCAGGGCGAGGCGGGGCTGATGTCGCTGACCGGCTCGGGCCCCGACGACCCGCAGCGCGTCGGCGTCCCGATCGGCGACCTGCTGGCCGGCATCTACGGCGCCTACGGGGTGCTGGCCGCGCTGCTGGAACGCGAGCGGACCGGCCGCGGCCAGGTGGTGCGCACCTCGCTGCTGGCGGCGATCGTCGGCGTGCACGCGTTCCAGGGGACGGCGTGGACCGTCGGCGGGCAGGTCAACCGGGCGCAGGGCAACCACCATCCCTCGATCGCGCCCTACGGCCTGTTCCGCTGCGCCGGCGGCAGCGTGCAGCTGTCCTGCGGCTCGGAGTCGCTGTGGCGGCGGCTGTGCGCGGAGTTCGGCCTGGACGCCGAGGCCGACGGGCTGGCCACCAACGGCGAGCGGGTCCGCGCCCGGGAGCGGGTGGTCGCGCTGCTGGAGGAGGCCTTCGCCGGGATCGGGCCGGCGGAGCTGCTGGCCCGGTTGGCCGCGGCCGGCATCCCGGCGGGCGAGGTGCGGACCCTGGACGAGACCTACGGCTGGGACCAGACGCTGTCGCAGGGCCTGCTGGTCGACGTCGACCACGCCACGCTCGGCCGGTTGCAGCTGCCCGGCCCGCCGCTGCGGTTCTTCGCCGCCGGTCCGGACGGCGAGACCGAGACGACCCGCCGCGACCACACCGCTCCCCCGGTGCTCGGCGCGTCCGACGCCGCGATCCGGGCGTGGCTGGCCGAGGGGACCGGCTGACCCCGACCGGCGCCCGGACAGGATGACGCCATGGACCGCCGCCCCGTCCGCCGTCTGCGCCCCGACCCGGACGCGGCGCCGGTCCCGGGCGACGTGTGGCCGGCCACCGTGCCGGCCGTGGCGCAGGTCCTCCGGGAGGGCCTGGAGCTCGCCGCCGGCGTGACGGTGCTCGTCGGCGAGAACGGCTCGGGCAAGTCGACGCTGGTGGAGGTCCTCGCCGCGGCGGTCGGGCTCAACGCCGAGGGCGGGTCGGTCGGCGCCCGGCACAGCACGCGCCCCAGCGAGCCCGGCTCGCTCGACCTCGTGGTGGAGCGTGGGCCGGGCGCCCCCCGCTGGGCCTACCTGCTGCGCGACGAGACGCTGCACGGCCTCTACAGCTACCTGGAGGACAACCCCGGTGGCGACGGGACGGCGTTCCACGAGCTGTCGCACGGCGAGGCGTTCCTCGCGCTGTTCCACGACCGCGCCACCCGCCCCGGGCTCTACCTGCTGGACGAGCCCGACGCCGCGCTGTCGTTCACCGCGACGCTGTCGCTGGTCGCCTCCCTCACCGAGCTCGCCGCCCGCGGCGCACAGGTCGTCGTCGCCACCCACTCCCCGGTGCTGGCCGCCCTCCCCGGCGCCGCGCTGCTGGAGGTCGGCCCCTGGGGCATCCGGCCGGCCGCCTGGGCGGAGCTGGAGCTGACCGAGAACTGGCGCCGGTTCCTGCAGGCACCGGACTCCTACCTGCGGCACCTGCGCTGAGCGGGGCGGGGCAGGTCGCACGGCTCCGGGAGCCGGCCCGGCTCCCCGGTCAGCGCTCCGGCGCGGCGTCGGCGCCGTGCTCGACGCGCAGGCTGTGGTCGGGGTCCAGCTGCTCGAGGACCCGCTCCAGCGCCTCGCGCAGCACGCGGGTCTGCTCGGGGGTGAGCGGGTCGAACACGGCGTCGCGGACCGCCTCCGCGTGCCCCGGTGCCACCTGCCGGACGACCTCCCACCCCGCGTCGGTGAGGACGGCGAGGCTGCCCCGGCCGTCGTCGGCGGCCCGCTCGCGGCGCACCCAGCCGCGCTGCTCCAGCCGCGCGACCGTGTGCGACAGCCGGCTCTGCGTCTGGTTGGCCCGGCGGGCCAGGTCGCTCATCCGCCGCGCCCTGCCGGGGGCCTCGGACAGCATCGCGAGCACGACGTAGGCGGTGTGGCTGAGCCCCGCGTCGCGCCGCAGCTGGGCGTCGAGCACCCGCGGCACCAGTTCGGCCACGCTCAGCCAGGCGCGCCAGGCGCGCTGCTGCTCGTCGTCCAGCCACCGGGTCGCCACGGGGGCGACCGTACGTCCCCCGGCCTGCCGGCACACCCGTCCGCCGGCCGGCCGCCGCGGGGCGATGAGTCCCCGGGCCCGGCCCGGTCCTCACCTGCGACCGCCCCGCCGGGGCGCGAGGAGAGGCGGACCGATGGCCAGGGTGATCGCGGGGATGACGATGTCGCTGGACGGCTTCGTGGCCGACGACGCGGGCAGTTCCGCCGCGCTGTACCCGGACTTCGACGTGCTGGCGGACTCGGACTACATGCGGACCCTGCAGGAGGAGACGGGGGCGGTCCTCATGGGCCGGCGCACGTTCGACATGGGCGGTGGCCCGGACGCGTGGGCGGATGCGGACTACGAGTTCCAGGTGCCGGTCGTCGTCGTCACCCACTCCCCTCCCGCGGTGGCGCCGCGGGGCACCGACAGGCTCACGTTCACGTTCGAGACCGACGGCGTGGCGGCAGCCGTGGCACGCGCGGTGGCGGCGGCCGGCGACCGCGCGGTGACCGTCGTCGGCGGCGCGGACCTCAACCGGCAGCTGCTGGCGGCCGGGCTCGCCGACGAGCTCCGCGTGGACGTCATGCCCGTCCTGCTCGGCTCGGGGCTGCCGCTGTTCGCCGGTGCGGGGCCCCGGGCGCTGGAGAAGATCGGCGTCGCGGAGGTCGGCGTGCGCACGACGCTGCACTTCCGCGTGTGCTGAGCGCGCTCCCGCGGCGACAGGACGGCGCGGGCCTGCGACGCTGCAGGGACCCGCCCGCGACCAGCGCAAGGAGAGTGCACGTGGCCAACTTCGGGGACTGGCAGCTGGGCATCTACCTGGAGGGGCTGACCGGCGTGACGCCGGCGCTGCCGATGGACTTCGCCAGCCTCGAGGCGGCGGCCGAACGGGCCATGTCCCGGGAGGTGTGGTCCTACGTGGCCGGCGGCGCCGGCGACGAGCACACCCAGCGGGCCAACGTCACCGCGTTCACCCGCTGGGGCCTCATGCCGCGGATGCTCGCCGGCGCGGCCCAGCGGGACCTGTCCGTGGAGCTGTTCGGGCAGGGGTTCCCCACGCCGCTGATGCTCGCCCCGGTCGGGGTGATCGGCATCTGCGAGCCGGAGGGCCACGGGGACCTCACCACCGCCCGCGCGTCGGCGGCGACCGGCGTCCCGATGATCGCCTCCACGCTGACCCAGGACCCGATGGAGGACGTCGCCGCGGCGCTGGGCGACACCCCCGGCTGGTTCCAGCTGTACCCGCCCAACGACCGGGAGCTGACCGAGAGCCTCGTCCGGCGGGCGGAGGCGGCCGGGTTCACCGCCGTCGTCATCACGCTGGACACCCTGGCGCTGGGCTGGCGGCCGCGGGACCTGTCCATCGCGAGCTTCCCGCAGCTGACGGGCCTGTGCCTGGCCAACTACATGTCCGACCCAGTGTTCCGGTCGCGGCTGGCCGCGCCGCCGGAGGAGGACCCGCAGGCCGCGGTCGGGGCGTGGTCGCGGGTCTTCGGCAACCAGAGCCTCAGCTGGGCGGACCTGCCCTGGCTGCGCTCGCTGACCACGCTGCCGATCCTGCTGAAGGGGATCTGCTCCCCCGACGACGCCCGGCGCGCCGTCGACGCCGGCATCGACGGCATCTACTGCTCCACCCACGGTGGCCGCCAGGCCAACGGCGGCCTGCCGGCGCTGGACTGCCTGCCCGAGGTCGTGGACGCCGCGGGGGACGCGCCGGTCGTCTTCGACTCCGGGGTGCGGGGCGGCGCCGACGTCGTCAAGGCGCTGGCGATGGGGGCGCGGGCGGTGGCCGTCGGACGTCCCTACGCCTACGGCCTGGCAGTCGGCGGCCAGGCCGGGATCGAGCACGTGCTCCGCTGCCTGCTCGCCGAGACCGACCTGACGATGGCCATCAACGGCTACCCGACGGTCGGCGCGCTGCACCGGGAGGCGCTGCGCCCCGTGCGGTGAGCCCCGTGCGCCTGCCAGTCTGTGGCGATGACGGAGAACCGGTACCGGCTGGCGGAGGACGAGCTGCTCGCCGGCGCGCGGGTGCCGCTGGACGCCCAGGTCGAGGTGCAGTCCGAGCCGGTGCCGCCCCCGGCCGACTGGCGGGTGGACGCCCTGCCCTGGGCCGACGGCGGCTCCGGCGACGCGGACGGCGACTGACCCGGCCCCCGGCGCCGCGGCCGCGTCAGCCCTCGAGCACCGACGGCGGCAGGGCCAGCTGCGGGGCCAGCTCGCCGAGCAGGACCCGGACGCGGGTGTCGAGGTCGGCGACGATGCGCCGGACCGTGGCCGGGTCCTGGCCCTTCGGGTCGTCGATCGGCCAGTCCTCGATCCGCGCGCCGGGCACCGCCGGGCACTGCTCCGAGCAGCCGAGGGTGATCACCACGTCGGCGGCGTCGACCAGCTCGTGGCTCAGCCTGGTCGGGGTGTGGCCGGTGACCGGCAGGCCCGCCTCGGCGAGGACCTGGGCGACCACCGGGTTGACCTCGCCGCTCGGTTCGGAGCCCGCGTCGCGGACCTCCACGGCGTCGCCGGCGTAGTGCCGGGCCAGCGCGGCGGAGGCGACCGACCGGCCGCTGTTGTGCACGCAGCTGAACAGGACCGAGGGGCGTCCGGCGCTCATGGGGTTCCTTCCGGGGAGGGACGGCGGGGGCGGTCGGCGGGGTCGGTGGCGGCGAGCTCGCCGGCCACGGCGGCCGCGTCCGGGTAGAGCAGCCGGACCGCGCCGACGGCGAGCGCGGCGCCGGCCAGCTGGGCGACCACGAAGCCGGGCACCGAGGCCGGGGCGATGCCGGCGAACGTGTCGCTCAGCGTGCGCGCGGCGGTGACCGCGGGGTTGGCGAAGGACGTGCTGCTGGTGGCCCAGTACATGGCCGTGATGACGCCGGCGACGGCGTAGGCGACGTGCGGCCCGCGGCCGCCGCGCACCACGCCGAAGACGACCAGCAGCAGCGCGGAGGTGGCCACCACCTCGCCGAGCCACAGCCCGCCGCCGGCGCGGTCGTGCGTGCTGACCTCGATCACGGGCAGGTCGAACATCAGGTTCGCGAGCACCGCGCCGGCGGCGCCCCCGGCGAACTGGGCGGCGATGAACACCACGGCGTCGCGGGTGCTGATCGCACCGAGGAGCCGCTCGGCGAGGGTGACCACCGGGTTGAACGCCGCCGACACCGGGCCCAGCGCGAGGATCAGCGCGACGAGGACGGCCCCGGTGGCCAGCGCGTTCTCCAGCAGCTGCAGACCGACGTCGTCCGGGGACAGCCGCTGCGCGGCGATGCCGGAGCCCACGACGGTGGCGACCAGCAGCAACGTGCCGAGCCCCTCGGCCAGCGCCTTGCGCGCCAGCGCCGACCCCACCGCGGTCAGCGGGGGGCCAGGGCGCCGCGCAGCGCCTCCAGCGCGGCGGGCACGACGGCGTACCAGACGTTCCGGCCGCGCTTCTCGCTCGTGGCCAGTCCGCTCTCGACGAGGATCCGCAGGTGGTGGCTGACCGTGCCCTGGCTGCGGCCGACCGGCCCGGTCAGGTCGCACACGCAGATCGCCCCGCCCTCGGCGGTGGCCAGCAGCGACACCAGCTGCAGGCGCACGGGGTCGCCCAGGGCCGCGAACTGCCTGGCCAGCGTCCTGGCGTCGGGGGCGGAGAGCAGCTCGACCGACAGCGGCGCGCAGCAGGCGGCGCCTCCCTCGGGCTGGTCGAGCACCGGCAGCTCGCGGACGGTCATCGGGTCGGTCTCCTCGTCGTCGGCGGCCACTCACGCGGATCCATTGACAGTTGTCGATGCTAGCGGCACAGTCATTCATCGACAACCGTCAATGGCTCCGATCCCCGAGCCGAGGCCCCGGAGGTCCCCGTGTCCCGCATCCAGCTCGCCCTCGACGTCGACGACGTCGCGGTCGCCACCGCCTTCTACAGCACGCTCTTCGGCGTCGAGCCGGCCAAGACGCGGCCCGGCTACGCGAACTTCGCGATCGCCGACCCGCCGCTGAAGCTCGTGCTGCTGGAGAACCCGGGCGCCGGCGGCACCCTGAACCACCTCGGCATCGAGGTGGCCGACGTCGCCACCGTCGACGCCGAGCAGGCCCGCCTCGCCGCGGCCGGGCTCGCCTCCACCGAGGAGCGCGACTCGACCTGCTGCTACGCCGAGCAGACGAAGTTCTGGGTGGAGAACACCCCCGACGACGTGCGCTTCGAGATCTACACCGTGCTCGCCGACTCGCAGACGTTCTCCGGTGACACAGCAGCGGCGGCCGCCGACACCGGCAGCGGGCCCGGCTCCCCCGGCGCCGCGCCGGCCTGCTGCGCCCCCGCCGCGGGGACCACCGCGCCCGCCGGCGGCGCGACCACCGCGCAGCCGGCCGCCCCGTCCGCCTGCTGCTGAGCCCCCGGCGTCGACGGGGTCCGGCCGCCGCGCCCACCACCGCCCCCGAGAGGAGGTGACCCGCCATGACCGACGAGTGCTGCGAGGGCTGCACCAGCCAGGAGTGCGCCACCGGCTGCTGCTGACAGGACCGCGGCGACCCTCGCTGCACCGCACCGGGGGTCGCCGCGCGGGCCGGGCCCGGCCCCCCCCCCCACCCCCCCCCCCCGCGGCCGGGCACGGCCCGGCCGCACAGCCGTCGGCCGGCGCTGTCAGCCCTGCCTCCTGGCCACCGCCGGGGCCGCCCACGCCGCTCGGACCGGCCACGGCACACGCTGCGCCTGCGGTCACCCACATCACGGCCGTGGACGTGAACCTCGCCCACGGGTGATGGACGGACGGCGAACGGTGGCGCATCATTGGCAGTCGCCGGGTGAGAGTGCCAGCCCGGCGCGCCCCACCCGCGTCCGACCAGGAGCATCCCGCCGTGCCGACCTACCAGTACGCCTGCACCAACCCCGACGGAAAGCACGAGTTCGAGGTCGTGCAGTCGTTCTCCGACGCCGCCCTGACCGAGTGCCCCCAGTGCGGCGCCGGGGTGCGCAAGGTCTACGGCTCGGTCGGCGTCGTGTTCAAGGGGTCGGGCTTCTACCGCACCGACAGCCGCAAGACCTCGTCGGCCAGCGAGTCGGCGTCCTCGAGCTCCTCCTCGTCGTCCGGCTCGGACGGCGGCAGCAGCGCGAAGAAGGAGTCGTCGACGAGCTCGTCGTCGAGCAGCTCCAGCAGCACCCCCGCCAAGGCCGCCAGCGCCGGCTGACCGGGCCGTCCACAGCGCGCCCGCCCGTCCACATCCTCGCGGCCGGCCCCTCGCGGAGGGCGCCGGCCGCGCACGGTGGTGGGCATGGTCCGCCTGCGCCGCCCCCGGTCGATCCCCGTCCTCGTCCGTCGCTGCCTGGCCGCGGCACTGGCGGCCGGCGCGCTCGTCCTGGCGGTGCGACCCCCGCCCGCCGGGCCGGCCGCGGACGCCGTCGAGGCCGGCGCGCCCGTGGTCACCGCGGCCGCCGATCTGCCGGCCGGGACGGTGCTGGCGGCGCCGGACCTGGCCGTCGTCCGGCTCCCCGCCGCCCCGGGCGGGGCGGCGACAGACCCCGCGGCGCTGGTGGGTCGCACGCTGGCCGGAGCGGTCCGCGCCGGGGAGGCCGTGACCGACGTCCGCCTCGTGGGCGCCGGCCTGACCGCACTGCTGCCCCCGGGCACGGTGGCCGCGCCGGTGCGCCCGGCCGACGTCGCGGTGAGCGCGTTGGCCCGGCCGGGCGACCGGGTCGACGTCCTGGCCACCGCCGAGGGTGACGGGCAGGCGCGCCGGGTGGCCGGCGGAGCCCTGGTGCTGCTCGCCCCCTCCGGCCCCGACGACCCCGCTGCCGGGCTCCTGCTGCTCGCGGTCGACGTAGGCACGGCCGCGGAGCTGGCGGCCGCGGCGACGACCTCGACCCTGACGCTCAGCCTGCCCCCGCCGTGACACTCCGTACGGTGCTGGACCCGTTCCGCGAGCGCGTGCGCCAATGGGCCCCATGCTCAAGGGATTCAAGGACTTCCTGCTCCGCGGCAACGTCGTCGAGCTCGCCGTGGCCGTCGTCATCGGTGCCGCGTTCACCGCGGTCGTCAGCCAGTTCACCGCCTCGTTCCTCGAGCCGCTCATCGCGCTCTTCGGCGGCGGCGGGCTCGAGGGCGGCACCTTCACGGTCAACGAGCAGGTCTTCGACTGGGCCGCGTTCGTCAACGCGGTCATCACGTTCGTGATCACCGCGGCGGTCGTCTACTTCCTCGTGGTGCTGCCGCTGAAGAAGATCGCCGAGCGCCGCAAGCGCGGCGTGGAGGCCGGCCCGGCCGGGCCCACGCAGATCGAGCTGCTGGTGGAGATCCGCGACCTGCTGCGCGCCCAGCAGGGCGCCGGCCCCGGCCGCGACCCGTCGGGTCCGGGCACGACGACGTTCCCCGGCCAGCTGTAGGCGCTAGTCGCTGCCCCAGTGCGGCGGGCGGTCCTCCAGGTAGCGGCGGTCGTCGTCGCTGACGTCGGGGAACCGCTCGCCCCAGCCGACGTCCCGGTCGTCGGGCGCCCGCTCGGCCGCCGGGGCGGGCGCGGGCGGAGCCACCGCCCGTGGCTCCTCGACCGGCACCGGCCGGCCCAGGCCCTCGACCACCTCGGCACCGGGCAGGGCCGCCAGCACCGGCCCGGGGACGGCGAGCTTGCTGCCGCGCGTGCCCGACCCGACGACGAGGAGGCCGGCGGCGGCGACCGCGGCGTCCACCAGTACCGGCCACCCCGCGGGCAGGCCGACCGGGGCGATGCCGCCGTAGGCCATGCCGCTGCCGGCCACCGCGACGTCCTGCGGGGCGAACGACGCCTTGCGGGCGTCGAGGTGGCGACGCACCAGGCCGTTGACGTCGGCACGCGTGGTCGCGAGCACCAGGCACGCCGCGAGGCTGGTCTGGCCGGCGCGCCGGGCGGCGACCACCACGCAGTTCGCCGACGCCTCCAGCGGCACGTCGTAGGCCTCGCTGAACGCGGCCGTGTCGGCCAGGTCCTCGTCGATGGCGGCGACCCACGCGGCGCCGTCGAGGGCGGGCAGGGCTGCCGCGACGGGCGCGCCGAGCAGCTCGGGGTGCTGCGCGGCGGGCAGCCAGGTCAGGGAGCCGAGGCTGGGGGCGGGAACGGCGTCGGGCACCTCCCGATCCTCCGGCACCGCCGCCGACCCGCGCACCCGAGCCCCCGCCCCCGCCCCCGGGCAGGAGTGCGGTTCCGCCCCGGGCAGGAGTGCGGTCCTGCACACGGGGCGGCCGGATCCGGCTGGTTCCTGGCCGGATCCCCGCTGGGCCGCGACCGGCCGGCCGCACGAGGATGGGGGCCATGATCGGCCGGCTGCACTCCGTCGTCCTCGACGCCCCCGACGCGCACGCGCTCGCCACCTTCTACGCCGAGCTCCTCGGGCTGGAGGTGAGCAAGGGCGGCCCGGGCGACGACTGGGTCGTGGTCACCGGGCAGGGCCACCGCCTGGCCTTCCAGCAGGCACCGGACCTGCAGCCGCCGGACTGGCCCGACCCCGACCGGCCGCAGCAGTTCCACCTCGACGTCTTCGTGACCGACGTCGAGCAGGCCGAGCGGGAGGTGCTCGCGCTCGGCGCCCGGAAGCTGCCCGGCGGCGGCGGGGACTTCCGCGTCTACGCCGACCCGGTCGGCCACCCCTTCTGCCTGGTCTGGGACGCCGCGTGAGCGCCGCCGACCTGCCCCCGGTCGACCTGGCCGTCGCCAGCCCGTTCGTCGCGGCGACCGCCTTCGACGTCACCGAGGCCACCGGCACGCGGGTCACCGGCACCGTGCAGACCGGCCCGGAGCAGCACACCCCGTGGGGCGTGGTGCACGGCGGTCTCTACTGCGCGGTCGTCGAGTCCGCCGCCAGCATCGGCGCGAGCGCGGCCGTCGCCGACCGCGGCCAGTTCGCCGTCGGCGTCAACAACAGCACCGACTTCCTGCGCCCGATGACCGCCGGGCGGCTCGACGTCGTCGCCGAGCCGATCCAGCAGGGCCGCACCCTGCAGCTGTGGCAGGTCGTGCTGACCCGCGCCGAGGACGGCAAGACCGTCGCCCGCGGCCAGGTGCGGCTGCAGAACGTGCCGCGGCCGCAGACCTGACCGTGGGGGGGGGGGGGGGGGGGGGGGGGGGGGGGGGGGGGGGGGGGGGGGGGGGGGGGGGGGGGGGGGGGGGGGGGGGGGGGGGGGGGGGGGGGGGGGGGGCGGGGGGG
>NZ_JBJGZP010000026.1:0-51063 GCF_054050555.1 Blastococcus sp. SYSU D00695
GGCGGGGGGGGGGCGGCCGCGGGGGGCGGGGGGGGTGGGGGGCGGGGGGGGGGGGGGGGGGGGGGGGGGGGGGGGGGGGGGGGGGGGCGGGGGCGCCCCCCCCCCCCCCCCCCCGGCACGCCGGACACCCCGCGGCCCAGGACCCGATCAGCGGGAGGCGACATGTCAGCACCCGCACCGCCCCTGAGCGGTTTCGACCTGCTCGACCGGCTCATCACCGAGGCGTTCTGCGACCTGCGCGTCGCCCGCGCCGCCGCGGCCCGGACCGGGGACCGCGCGAACCAGGACCGGGTCGCGCGGGCGGAGGAGCACGTCGACGCGCTGCTCGAGTACCGCCACGCCGCGGCCCGCCGGCTGCGGCACGAGCCCGCCGACCGGACGCCGGCGCTCCCCCTCCCCGAGCGGGTCGGCGGGCCCCGCTTGCCCTGACGACCACGGACCGGAGCCACCATGACCGACCGCGGAGTCCACGTGACCGCCGAGCGTCCGGGTGCGCCGGACCTGCTCCCCGTGCTGGGCCGGGGGAACCACCGCGACGCCCGGCACGGCGCCTGCTTCATGGAGTACACGTCCCTGCTGGCCGGTGAGCCGTTCTCCGACCGGCCGGCCTGCGTCGACGGCGACCTGGCCGACGTGCTCCGCGGGGCCAACGACAAGCTGTCCGACGCCGACCGCCCCCTCCTCGTGCCGCTCCTCGGCCGCGCGATCGGCCTGGTGGTCGATCCGCCTCCGCCGCGGACCCGCTGGTGGCGGCGCGGCGCGCACCGGTACCACCGGGAGACCGTGGTGCCCCACCTGGAGCGGACGGCGCGGGCGCGGCGCGAGGTCACGCAGCGGTTCCTCGCCGCCCTGGCACCGTGCCCGTCGCCGGCCGGCCGGGGCCGGCACGGGCGCCCCGGCGAGCTGGGCCGGCTCTTCTGGGACGCCATGGACGAGCCGGCGCCGGCGTCGACCTCGCGGCAGTACGTGGCGCGGCTGGTGGAGCGCCTGTACCTGCTGCACGAGTGCTACGAGCAGGTCCTGGGCGACGGGATCGGCGCCCGGGCCCCGGACGGGCCGGTCGCCTCCGGAGGTCGCGGCGCCCCGGTCGGCTGCTGACCGTCCCGGCCCCCCGGGCGGCGGGTCCCCGCGCCCGGGTTCGTGGGGTCCGCCAGCAGGTGGTGGTCCAGGCGGAGCAGCACCAGCACGTCGCGCAGCGGCGGGGAGACGCCCTCGACGGTGATCCGGTACCCGTGCCGGACGGCGCGGCGGTAGGCGGCCGAGACGGCCCGCACCCCGGCGTCGTCGATCGACGTGAGGCCGCTGACGTCGACCCGCCAGTGCGTGTGCTCCTGGCAGCGGAGGACGGCGAGCCCGTCGTGCAGCAGGTGGGCCGTGCGGGCGTCCAGGCGGCCGGTCAGAGTGACGCGCCCGGCCACGACGTCGACCCGCACCTCCAGGGCGGACGCGACCGCCGGTGCCCGGCGGTCGGGACGCGGGCGCCGCCCGGCCGGCGGCACCCCGCCCCGGGGACGGCCGGCGAGATGGTCTCCCACGGGGTCCTCCCGTCGGTCCGGGCGCCGGTGCCGCGGCGCGATGGGACGCACCATGACGAGGACGCCGCGGTGACGGCTCATCCGCCGCGGACGACGAGCCGCCGGTGGGAGCGGGCCCGTCAGGCGGGCGCGCCGCGGACCCGCGGGCCCTCCGTCGCCCGCCTGACGGGGTGCGCCGAGTGTCGCACCGGTGGAGGGTTCCCGCGTCTCAGCGCTGCGGGCCGGCGGCCGGGTGGGTCTGCAGCTCGTGCGCCACCCGCACCACGCCGTCGCGTCCGACGACGGCGAGCTTGCCCTGGAGGCGGCGGATCCGGGTGCGCGCGGTGTTCCGGGACACCGCCAGGACGGACGCGATCTGCGCGGTCGACCGGCCCTGCGCCAGGGCGACCAGCACCTGCAGGTCGCGCGGGTTCAGCGGCGCGCTCCCCGACCCGGGCCGGGAGGACGTCGGCGCCGGCGGGGCGAGGACGGCGTCGACCGCGCCCGGCGGGCGGGGACGGGCGGTCGCGGGTTTCGGCGGCACGGCGCACCTCCGGTGGTCGACCCCCGTCTCGCGGTCGCCGGCCCCGGCACCGCGCCGGACGCGGCGACCGGCCCGAACCTAGACCGGCAGGGTCCTCGGTCGCTTTACCGATCCAGACGGGGGCCTTATCTTCTCGGCGTGCCGTCGCGCGGCCGGTCCAACAGCCTCACCGGCTACGGGGAGCTGGTGCGCTCCTGGGGGCTGGATCCCGCGGCGCTGCTGCGGCAGGTGGGGCTCGAGCCGGCCGACCTCGACGTCCCCGACGTCTGGGTCCCGGCGGCGCCCATGTCCCGGCTGCTCGAGCTCACCGCGGACCTGGCCGGCCGGCCGGACCTCGCGCTGCGCCTCGCCGAGCACCGGACCCTCGGCACGCTGGGCCCCCTGAGCGTGGTGCTGCGCGAGGAGCCCGACCTGCGCAGCACCCTGCGGCTGCTGGCCCAGTACAACGGCGCGTACAACGAGTCCCTGCACCTGGAACTCCGGGAGGACGGCGAGAGCCCGGCGGTCCGCCTCTGGTTCGAGTTCGGCGAGCCGGCGCCACGCGACCAGGCCCTGGACCTGGCCATGGCGTCGCTGCTCGGGATCGTCCGGGCGCTGGTGGACCCGCGCTGGGCCCCCCGGTCCGCGGTCTTCTCCCGCCCGCCGCCGGCGGACCCGGCCCCGTGGCACCGGCTCTTCGGACCGGACGTCGTCTTCGCCGCCCCCGAGACCTGCCTGGTCCTGCGCGCGCGGGACCTCGACCGCCCCGTGACGGCCTCCGACAGCTCGCTGCGGCCCTACGCGCGGCAGTTCCTCCGCCACGTCGTCGCCCCGCTGCCGCCGGCGCCGGCGCTGACCGACGTCGTGCAGGCCCTGCAGTTCCTGCTGCCCCTCGGGCGGCAGTCCCTGTCCCGCACCAGCCGCCTGGTCGGCCTCAGCGACGCCGCGCTGCAACGGCACCTGGCCGAGCACGGGGAGACGTTCTCCACGGTCCTCGACGCCACCCGGGCGGGCCTGGCCGAGCGTCACCTCGCCGACGAGCAGCTGCCGCTGACGGAGGTCTCCCGGCGGCTGGGGTTCAGCGCGCCGAGCGGTTTCTCCCGCTGGTTCCGGCAGCGGTTCGGCACGAGCCCCTCCCGGTGGCGGCGGGCCGCGCGGGACGGCGCGGTCGGCTCGGTCCCCCCGCGGTCCTGACCCGCGCGCCCGCGGGGGCGGTGGCGGCACTCAGCGGGAGCCGGTCGCGGCCGTCCGGTAGGTCTCGCGCAGGCGCCGCTCGACCAGGATCGGCACGAAGGCCTGCACCCGCGCCGTCGCGAAGCTGCCGAGGGCCGCGACGGCCAGGCGCCGCACCTCGTCCGGGTCCACGCCGAACTCGGCGTGCAGCCGGGCCACGAGCGCGTCGACGAACAGGGAGCCGTCCCCGGTGGCGACAGCGGTCCGCGTCATCGCCTGCCTCCTCGCGCCGTGACCGTCCGGCCGAGTCTCCCGGGAGGCCGCGCCGGCGGGCCTCGTCCCCGCCGGACGAGGACGCCGCCGCCGGCGAGGACCCTGCCGCCGGGCGAGGGTGGGCCTCACCGCGCCGGGACGGCGCCGGCCCGCTCCAGCGGGACCCGCGCGCGGACGTCGATCCGCCACCCGCCGGCGCTGACGAGCTCGCCGACCGCCGTTCCGATCACCGCGCCGATGACCACGTCGGCCGGGAAGTGCACGCCGGTGTGCACCCGCGAGTAGCCCACCGCCACGGCGAGCCCGCGCAGGGGCAGCGCGGCCCCCGGCAGGAGACGGGCGACCGCGGCGGCGAAGGCGAACCCCGACGCGGTGTGCCCGGACGGGAAGGACGTCGAGGTGGGCATCGGCACCCACCGCGCCTCGGGGACGCCGGCCAGGTCCCGGTCGGGCCGGCCGCGGCGGGTGGCGAGCTTCAGCCCGGCGTTGACCAGGGCCGAGTCGGTGGCGACCGCCGCCAGGCCGACGGCGGCCGCCCGCCGCCCCGTCCGGCCGCCGGCCGCCGCCAGGACCGCGGCGACCGCCATCCACAGCCGCGAGCGGTCCGCCATCCGCGACAGCCGGCGGACCGGGCGGTCGAGCGCGGGGGTGGGCGTGCCCGCCACGGCCCGGTAGACCGCCCGGTCCACCTGACCCAGCTCCCGCAGCACCCGGGTGGCCGTTCGCACCGGCGGGTGCCGCGCCCAGGTGCCGGCCGCCAGGCGCCCGGCCAGCCGCTCCTCGGGCGGCGTCGGCGGGGGTGCGGTGTCCATGGCGTCGTCTCTCCGGCGGGAGCCGGTCGGCGGTCAGACCGACATCAGCCGGCGCTTCTCCCGGTCGAACTCCTGGTCGGTGAGGATGCCGCTGTCGTGGGCCGCGCCCAGCCGGAGCAGCAGGTCCAGCCGGTCGTTGAGCACCGCGATCGCCGCGGGCGTCAGCGGCTCGGGGCTCGGCGGCTCGGGGCTCGGCGACCCGGGGTCCCGGGGCGAGGGGTCCGGGGGCGAGGGGTCCGGAACGGGCCGCCCGGCGGGGCCGTCGGACGCCGGCCGGGCCGTCGGGACGAGCGCGGCGGCCGGGACGGCCGGCGCCGCCGGCTCGGTTCCTGCGACGGTCCCCGGTGCCACCGGCGCGACCGGGGCCTGCTCGCGCAGCCAGTCCAGCGCCCACAGGTACAGCGCGACCAGCGCGACCACCCAGATGAGCACCGAGAGGGTGGGGTCGGGCCACAGCAGCAGGAGCACCGCCCCCAGGACGACGCCCGTCCAGCGCGCGGTCCGGTGGTGGGCCTGCACCACCGTCCCCAGACCGGCGGCGCGCGAGCGCACGTCCAGGCCCTCGGCGAAGGCCCGGGTCGCCGCCGCCGCCCGCTGCGGCCAGGACCCGGCGGCGTGGTCGCGTGCGGGGACCCCGTCCCCGGCCCCCTGCGCTGCCGGGGTCGCGGCGGCGGCCGCCCGGCGGGCCGCTGCCTGTTGACGGGCCGCCGCGACGGCGTGGCGCAGGCCGGCGACGAGCCCGAGCCGGCCCCAGACCAGCGTGCCGACGACGACGAGGAGGGCCACCGCGACGAGCCACAGGGTCCACGTGCGCAGGCTGCCGGCGAACAGGTCGTACACCGCGCCCACCGCGTCCCGGTTGTCCGGCTCCACCTGCGGCAGCACGCGTCCCCGGGCGATCCGCAGCGTCGCGAGCACGAGGCAGCCCAGCACCGCGGTCGTGACCGCCCAGGCGCGCAGCGTCGCCCGGCGGCGCCGGGAGACCCCCAGCGCCCCGGCCAGGGTGGCGAGGGCGATCAGGCCCAGCCACCACCACACGTCCTCCAGCAGGTCGACGGCGTCGTAGACCTCCGGGGACTGCGCCGGCGACAGCAGGGTCACCCCGACGTCCCGCGGGAGGAGGTCGAGGACCTGACCGGCCAGCCCGTCCCGCAACGAGTCGGGCACCCGGTCCACGGCCTGACCGAGGGTGAGCTCGACGGGTCGCCCGGCGACGAGCTGGTCGTGCGCGGACGTGAGCGCCGCCGTGGTGAGCGGGCGGAACGGGTCGTTGGTGAGCAGCCGCGTCACCCCCGCCGCCACCAGGGAGCGGATCCCGTTCTCGACCGTGGGCCGGAAGCGCTGCAGCCCCTCGGGCAGCGCGGTGAGCCCGTCGTCGACGGCCTGCTGCACCTCGGGGTCGTCCATCACGGTCGAGGTCACCCGGTCGGTGATGCGGGCCTCCACCGCGGGCAGGTCGACGACGTCCTGCACGTTGGAGACGAAGACGTCGGTGTTGATCACGTTGCGGCGGGTCCACAGCGAGGTGCTGGCGAGCACGAGGGTGACCGCGCTGACGAGGATCAGCAGGCCGGCGAGCACTCTGCGCATGGGGTCCTCCACGGCGGACGCGGGCCCGGTCGCCCGGCGGACAGGTCCCCCACTGTCGCCAGGGCCCCCCGCCGGCTCATCACCCCCCTCGGATGAGGCCGGTCGCCGGCCGGCGCCCCGAGTCTGGGCGCCCCCGTACCGAGCAGCAGGAGGAACCATGACGCAGACCGCGCCGGACACCGTCCTCGACCGTGTCGCGGCCGGGGACACCCCGGTCCTGGACACCGTCTTCGCCATGCACGTCGACGCCCTGGAGCGGTGCGGCCTCGACCCGCAGACGTACGTGCTGGTCCGCCTGGCGGCCCTCGTCGCGATGGACGGGCCGCCCGTCTCCTACGCGGTCACCCTCACCGCCGCCGCCGAGGCGAGGGTGACGATGGAACAGGCCCAGTCGGTCCTGGTCGCCATCGCCCCGCTGGTGGGCACGGCGCGGGTGACGGCCGCGGCGGGCGCGATCCTGCGGGCCTTCGTGGGTGCCGCCGCGCTGGCGGAGTCCGACGGGACGGCGCCCGCGACGCCGTGAGCGGTCGGCCCGGCCCGGTGCCGGGGCGGCGCGGTCCGTCCCGGCGCCGGGCCCGGTGACAGCTGGGTCACCGGGAGCGGGGGCGCCGTCATCCGTCCCGGGGGATGGCCGGCGGCCGGGCGGGCAGCAGGATCCGGGCACACCCTCGTGTCCCGGAGGCCGACCATGACGATCGCGGCAGAGACGGTCGCGGCAGAGACGATCGCGGCAGACGACTACCCGCTGGTCGACCTGTTCGTGACGTTCGTGCTGTTCTTCGGCCTGCTGATCTACTTCTGGCTGCTGGTCACCGTGTTCGCCGACCTGTTCCGCCGGGACGTGTCCGGCTGGGTGAAGACGGCGTGGACGCTCCTCCTGATCGTGCTGCCCCTCGTCGGCGCACTCGCGTACCTGATCACGCAGGGGCACGCCCTGGCCGAGCGGGAGGACGCCCGCGCCCGGCGCGCGCAGCAACGGTCCGACGCCGCCGTCCACGCCGCGGTGACCGCGGAGACCGACGGCATCGAGCAGGTCGCCCGCGCCAAGCGCCTGCTCGACGAGGGCGCCCTCACCCAGGAGGAGTTCGACCGGCTCAAGCGGCGGGTCCTGGTCTGAGCCGGGCACGCCCGCCGACGGACGGACGGGGGTCCCCGATGGCTCCGGGCAGACTGGTCCGGTGCGGCCGCGCCGTGCGCCGGCTGGCCCTGGGCGGCGGGGCCCTGGCCCGGCCGTCCGACCGCGTCCAGGCCGCCGCCCGGTGCGTCGTGGCGGTGCTGGTGGCGCTGGCCCCCGTCCCGGCCACGGTGGTGGTGGCCACGACCACCGCGCGGTTGCAGCAGACCGTGGCCGAGCAGCAGGCCGAGCGGCACCGGGTCACGGCCGTCCTCCTCGAGGACGCGGAGCCGTCCGAGGGCGCGGGCCGGGTCGAGGACGCGGGCCAGGCGGGTGCCGGGGCGCCGGACCACGGGACGAGCGCCACGCTCGTGCCCGTGCGGGCCGCCTGGCGCACGGCGACGGGCACGCGCGAGGTGGTCACGGCGTTCGTGGCGCCGGGCACCCGCCGGGGCTCCGGGGTCCAGGTGTGGCTGGCCGCGGAGGGACGGGCCGTCGCCGCACCGCTGTCGCGGGGCGACGTCTCCGGTCGCGCCGTGCTGAGCGGCGTCCTGGTGCTCCTGGCGGTCCCGCTCGCGGCTCTCGGCGCCTACGGCGCGCTCGTCCGGGTGCTCGACGCGCACCGGGCGCGCCGGTGGGCGGCGGAGTGGGCCGTCGTGGGCCCGCGGTGGACCGCGCGGCTGCGGTGACCCGGCCGTCTCGCCGCGCGCCGTCCCCGGGGTGACCGGACGGGCGGGGCCCGGCCGTCCGGTCACCGCAGCAGCGGTGGGCCCTCCGGCGCGAGGGCCGCCGCGATCCAGAGCCGGCTCGCGGGTTCGACGGGCAGCCGGTCGACGTCGGCGACGGGCACCCAGGCCACCTCGCTGGTCTCGTCCCCGTCCCCGTGCGGGGCCCCGCCGGCCGCCTCGGCGCGGAAGACGAGGGCGAACTGCTGGCGCACCTCCCCGGTGCGGGCGCGGATCACGTGCCCGGGGTCGCTGAACACCCCGACGAGCCCGGTCACCGCGACGTCGATGCCCGCCTCCTCCGCCACCTCCCGGGCCGCTGCGCCCACCGCCGTCTCGCCCACGTCGACCCGTCCGCCGGGGAGCTCCCACGCGCCGCTGTCGCAGCGGCGCACGAGGAGCAGCCGCCCCTCGCCGTCCCGGACGGCCACGAACGCCGAGGGTGTGACGACGGCGGCCGCCGGCGCGTCCTCCTCGTGGTAGTACACGCGCCGGACCTCGGTCGCCGCGTCGGTGCCGGTCATCTCGCTGGTCCCTCCCCCGGGTCGTCCCGGCTCGCGCGGCCGGGCCGGCGTCGTGGCGGTCTCGGGTGGGTCGGTCACGCGGCGCCCGGGACCGCGTCCCGGGTCCCGGACGGCAGGAAGGCGGCGGCCATCACCAGCAGCCCGAGGACCGTGACCTGCGCGCCCAGCAGCAGGCTGAGGACGAGGACGGTGGCCTCCGGCCAGGCGATCGCGAGCACGCCGACGACGAAGCCGAACACGCCGTCCAGCGCCAGCCAGCCCCAGCCGGTGATCTGGCGACGGGCCACCAGGGCCAGGACGAACCGGCCGACCCCGTGGGCCATGAGCGAGATCCCGGCGACCACGGCGAGCACCCGCAGGGTGCTGTCGGGCCAGGCGACCGCCACGATGCCGCCGACGACGAGGATGCCGCCGAGCAGCACGCTCCCCGCGCGGGACCGGGAGTCCCAGCCGTGGGCGATCTCCAGCAGCCCGCCGAGGACCAGCGCCAGCCCGATCAGCAACGCCAGCGTGTTCGCCGCCTTCACCGGGTTGAACAGCAGGACGACGCCGAGGACGACGGTGGCCAGGCCCAGGGCGGCCACCGCGAGCCGTGCGCCGGTGTGCTTGGACGGGCTCGCGCCCGCGTAGGGGTCCGACACCGAGGCGGTCATCTCGCCAGTCCTCCTTCGAGTGGGGTGGTCCGGGGCGGGGCGCCCGCGGCCCGGCGCGCTCGTCAGTGCGGGTCCTCCAGCTCGCCGCCGTGGACGACCACCGCGTAGATCACGACGACGTCGAGGCCGATGACCACGACGGACCAGACCGGCTGGGCCGGCAGGAACGCCAGGCTGGCGAGGGCGCTGAACCCGGCCAGCACGACCGCGGCGCCGCGGGCGACCATGTTGCCCGCGAGGAGACCGACGCCGATCAGCGCGGCGAGGGCGCCGACGAGCAGCTGCACCACGCCCCAGACGGTGTAGTCCACGGGGACCGGGAGGTCGTCGGCCCCGACCAGGTAGAAGTCGTCGTCGAAGAGCGCCACCAGGCCGGACAGGGCCTGCACCAGGCCCACCGTGACCAGCAGCAGGGCGGCGAAGACCACCCACCCGGTCCAGGCGCTCCAGCCGGGCCGGCGCGGCCCGGCACCGGGGGGCACCCGGTCCCGCGGGGACGTGCCCGGGACGTCGGCCGTGCTCATCCCCGACCTCCTCCGCAGCCTGCTCGTGCGCGGACGCTGCGTGCGTAGCGTCGGGGGGCGACGGCGGTGCGCACGTCACCCCGGGGGGATGACCGGCCCGCGGCCGGCGGCGGGGCCGGGGGCGCGGGCGGGGTCGGGCGGGCCTGTCCGGGCGCGACTCCCGCGGGGGGCGGGGCGGGGCGCGGCCGCGGGGTGGTCACCCGGTCGGGATGAGGTGCCGCCGGCCGGGGCCGGTCGACCCTGGTGCGTCCGAGGGCGGGAGGGCTGATGAGTCGGACACTGCGCCCGGTGGTCGACGCCGTCGGCGAGGTCGCGACCGCGGGGGTCGCGGTGGCGTCGGTGTCCGCGGTCATCGCCCGCCTGGTCGCCGAGAACGTCGCGGGCGCGGCGCGGCGGGCGCTGTCCCCGCGCGGGCACGTCCCCGCGGTCCGGCCCGCCCTGGCCGGCCGGCTGCACACCGTGGTGGCGGAGGCGCGGGCGGTGGCCGAGCGCCACCTCGGGCCCTGGGCCGACGCCCTGCTCCCGCAGGCCGCCGCGGCCGTCCTCTCCCGCCTGGACGTGGCCGGGCTCGTGGAGCGCTTCGTGGACGTCGACCGGATCGCCGCCCAGCTCGACGTCGACGCCGTGGCCGCTCGCCTGGACGTCGACCGGGTGGTCGACCGGGTCGACGTCGACGCAATCGCCGCCGGCCTCGATCTCGACGACATCGTCGCCCGCGTCGACATCACCCGCGTCATCGACCGCCTCGACCTCGACGACATCGTCGCCCGCGTCGACATCACCCGCGTCATCGACCGCCTCGACCTCGACGACATCGTCGCCCGCGTCGACATCACCCGCGTCGTCGACCGCCTCGACCTCGACGACATCGTCGCCCGCGTCGACATCGACCCGGTGATCGAGCGGGCGCACGTCGTCGAGCTGGCGCGGTACGTCGTGCAGGAGATCGACCTGCCGGGCCTGATCCGCTCGTCGACGTCAGCCCTGTCGTCGGACGTCGTCCGCGGCGTCCGCGACCAGGGGGCCGAGGCGGACCGGGCGGTGGAGCGGGTCGTCGACCGGCTGCTGATGCGGCGCCACGGACGCCACGACGGTGCCCCGGAACGCCGGCCATGACCCGCGCGGAGGAGTCGCCGGGGGCCGCGGGTGCGCCGCTGCCCGGCCCGGCGGTGCGCGCCGGTGACGCGGACGGCCGGTTCCCCTGGCACGCGCCGCAGCCGACCGCGCCGGCGACCCCGTCGGGGCGGGCGTCGGCGTCGGGCCGTCCGGCCGGCTTCGTCAGCCGCGCGCTCGCCAACGCCGTCGACGTCGTCGTGGTCGGCCTCGCGCTGACCGTGGGGTACGCCGCCGTCGCGGGGCTGCGGTTCCTGTGGGCGCCCACGTCCTTCCGGCTGGTCGCGCCGGACCTGCCGGGGGTGGTCGTCACCGCCGGGGTCGGGCTGGTCCTCTACTGGACGGTGTCGTGGACCCGCACCGGGCGGACGAGCGGGGACCAGGTGATGGCGCTGCGGGTCGTCGGTCCCCACGGGGCGCGGCTGCACCTGCTGCACGCCGCCGTCCGCGCGGTGGCCTGCGTCCTGTTCCTCCCGGGCCTGTTCTGGGTGCTGGTCAGCCGGCGCAACCGGTCCGTGCAGGACGTGCTGCTGCGGACCGCCGTCGTCTACGACTGAGCAGGCCCGGCCGTCCACGCGTCCGGCCCTCGCCACGGGCCGGCCGGGACGCCGCGCCGGTCGTCAGGCGACGCCGTGCACGTCGCCGCCGAGCGCCGTCCCCCCGTCCAGCCGCGCCGTGGTGGTCCGCACCGCGGTGCGGAAGACGTGGCGGTACCGGCCGGCGTCCATCCAGTCCCTGCCCATGGCGGCGAGGTCCTCCGCGGTCGGCGTGAGGACCCGCACGCTCGCCCCCGTCTCAGTCAGCCGGCGCACCTCCCACCCCAGCCGCTGCGACAGCCGCTGGCGCAGCCGGTTCCCCAGCCGCGCGACCGCCGACCCCTCGGCGTCGGCGACGACGGCGCCCATCGGCGCGACGACCACCACCTCGTCGAGCCCCTCCCCGGCCAGCAGGTCGGCGTTCGTGGTCGAGACGGCGGCGCCGTCGACGTAGCGGCGCGAGCCGATCGGCCGCGGCGGGAACCGGCCGGGCACGGAGCAGGAGGCCATGGCCGCCTCCGCCGGCGAGGCCACCGGCTGGCCGGGCGCGCCGAAGGGGACGCGCTCCCCGGTGTCGTAGTCCATCGCCACGAGCCACGTGCCGGGGCGGACCGGCCAGTCGCGGTCGCCCCACACCCCGGCCACGAGCTCCCCGACCGGGGCGAGGTCCCCGCGCCCGCGCGGGGCGAGCGCCGCCGCCGCGGTCCGCAGGGAGCACGCGCCGGGGCGCCCGAGCGAGCGGGCCGCCAGCCGGAGGTTGCCGGGCAGGGGCACCGGCCACGGGATCTCGCTCAGCGTGGACCGCACCCGGCCCGACACCTCCGGCCGGACGGCGCCCGCGGCCCCCGCGGACAGGCCGGCGTCGGAGAACAGCTCGAGCATGTCCGGCGGCGGCACGCCGGCGGCCAGGAGCACCGCGGCCACCGAGCCGGCCGACGTGCCCACGACCACGTCCGCCTCGGCGCTCACGAACAGCTGCGTCTGCTCCAGGGCGCAGAGCACGCCGGCGGCCCACGCGCCTCCGACGGCGGCCCCGGCACCGATGACCAGGCCGCGCCGGGGGACGCGGGCGGTGAGCGGGCTCGGGCGGGGGCCGTCGGCGCGCTGTTCCGTGTCACGCAGCTCCATGTCACGCAGCGTCGCGGGAGGTGCCGCGGGCGCGCCTCACCAGCGGTGGGTGACCGCCGGCCCGTCCGCCGGCACGGCGGCGCCCCCGCTCACCCGGAACGAGTGACGCGCGAGCCGGCGCGCACGCGCGACGGTGGCACCCCACCCGGGCGGCGCAGCCGCCGTCGGGCCGACCGAGGAGATGCCATGCCCGACCTGACCTCGTCCCGGCCGCACGCCGACCCGCGCCCCGGGCACCTGCGGCCCACCGAGCGCCCGACGACCCGGTGGGCGGTGTGGGCGGTCTTCGCGGCGTCGATGATGATCCTGCTCGGCTCGCTGCACGCCCTGGAGGGCCTCGTCGCGATCTTCGACGAGGACTACTACCGGGTGCCGTCGAGCGGGCTGCTGGTGGAGGTGGACTACACCGCCTGGGGCTGGGCCCACCTGCTGCTCGGCGTCCTGGTCGTGCTGAGCGGCGTCGGGGTGCTGTCGGGCAACGTCGCCGCCCGCGCGGTCGGCGTCGTCCTCGCCGTGCTGAGCGCGCTGGTGAACATCGCCTGGCTGCCCGCGTACCCGGTCTGGAGCTGCATCGTCATCACGATCGACGTCCTCGTCGTGTACGCCCTGACCGTGCACGGCGGCGAGCTCCGCGGGCGCTGACGCCGGCCGTCCGGCCCCTCGGGGCCCGGCCGGCTCCCGCCCCGCTCAGCCACCTGCCCGGAGCTCGCCCGCCGACGCCCCCGGAGGGCGGGCGCGCCACTGGGTGGGGTTCAGCCCCTGCACGCGCTTGAACGCGGCGCTGAACCCGAACGGGTCGGCGTACCCGACGCGCCGCGCGACCGCCGCCAGGCCCAGCTCGGGATGACGCACCAGCAGGTCCGCGGCCAGCGTCATCCGCCAGCGCGTCAGGTAGCCCAGCGGTGGTTCCCCGACGACGGCGGTGAACCGCTTCGCGAGCGTGGCGCGGGCGACCCCGACCCGCTCGGCGAGCGAGGCGACGGTCCACGGGGCGGCCGGGTCGTCGTGCAGGTGCCGCAGGGCCTCCCCCACGACCGGGTCCCGCTGGGCCGCCCACCACGACGGCGGCCGGCTGCCCGGGAGCTCGAACCACTCCCGCAGCCCGCACACCAGCATCCAGTCCAGCAGCCGGTCCAGGACCACCTGCTGACCGGGGCTGTCCTGGGCCACCTCCTCGGCGAGGTGCCGCAGGACCGCCTCGGTGCTGCCGCCGCCCGGGAGCCGCACGACGGCGGGCAGGGCCTGCAGGAGCCGGCTGCCGATCTCGCCGTCGGTCGTGTACGCGCCCACGATCAGCGTCGTCGCCCCGGGCGGCGGCGGGTCCTCGCGGGGCGCGTCGCGCCAGCCCCGCCGGTGGAGGGTCCCGCCCCACTCGGGCAGCAGGCAGGTCTCGTCGCACACCAGGGGCTGCGCCGTCGTGCCCACCCGGTCGACGAACGAGAACGCCGGCCGCACGAGCACGATCTCCCCCGGCCCCACCCGCTCCGGTCGCTGCCCGTCGACCAGCACCCACCCCTCGCCCTCGAGCACCGCGCACAACGTCAGCGGCCCCGCCGACGGGAACTGCAGGGACCACGGCGGGGCCAGGGTCGAGCTGGCGAAGACCGAGCCGTGCGCCCGCACGCCACGGACCATGTCGCTGAGGGCGTCCACACCCCGACCGTAGACGCACACGCAGGCATCCCGGCCGATCACCCATGGTGCGTCTCGGCGGCCCCGCGTTGTCTGGGGTGGTGAACAGCGACCTCGTCCTCGTCACCGGAGCCACCGGCAAGACCGCCCGCCGCGTCCTGCCCCGACTGCGCCTGCGGGGCGCCGACGTGCGCGCCGCGTCCCGCTCCAGCCGGGTGCGCCTGGACTGGTCCGACCCCTCCACGTGGGACGCGGCCCTCCAGGACGTCACCACCATGTACCTCGTCCCGCCGGGCGACCCGGCGCACGCGCGGCCCTTCGTGGAGCGCGCCGAGGCCGCCGGGGTGCGGCACGTCGTGGTGCTGTCCGCCCGGGGCGCCGGCGACTGGGGTGACGCCGACTTCGGGCAGGACATGAACGCCACCGAGAAGGCCGTGCAGGCCTCCTCGATGAGCTGGACCATGCTGCGGCCCACCAACTTCGACCAGAACTTCGACGAGGACGTGTTCCACGAGCCGCTGCTGGCCGGGGAGCTCGCCCTGCCGGCTGCGGGGGTCACCGAGGTGTTCATCGACGCCGAGGACATCGCCGACGTCGCCGTGGCGGCCCTGACCGACCCGGACGCGCACGCCGGCCGCGCGTACGAGCTCACCGGCCCCCGGTCCTACACCTTCGCCGAGGCCACCGAGACCATCGCCCGCATCTCCGGCGAGGACATCGCCTACCGCGAGGTGTCCGGCGAGGAGTACGCCGGGATGCTGACCGCCCACGGGGTCCCCGCGCTGCACGCCGAGCACGTCGTCGGGATGTTCTGGCTGATGGCCCAGGGCGGCCCGGCCGAGCCCACCGACGACGTCGCGCGGGTGCTGGGCCGCCCGGCGCGGACCTTCGAGGACTACGTGGTGCGCGCCGCCGCGGCGGGTGCCTGGCGCCGCACCGGCCGCTGACGAGGCCGGACGGCCGCCGCGGCGGGTCAGCCGGCGGTGGGGTCCTCGCCCACGCGGATCAGCAGCTTGCCGAGGTTGCGTCCGGCCAGCAGCCCGCGGAACGCCTCCGGAGCGTTCTCCAGGCCCTCGACGACGTCCTCCCGGTAGCGCACCGACCCGTCGCGCAGCCACCCGGCCATGTCACGGAGGAAGGCCTCGTGGTGGGTGGGCAGGAACTCGTCCTGCACGAAGCCCCGCACCTGCAGGCTGTAGCTCAGCACGCGGCGCAGGAAGGTGTGCAGACCGTTCTGGTCACCGGGCGCCGTCGCGCCGTTGTAGCTGGAGACCAGGCCGCACACGGGCACGCGGGCGAAGCGGTTGAGCCGCTCGATCACGGCCGCACCGACGGGGCCGCCGACGTTCTCGAAGTAGACGTCCACGCCGTCGGGGGTGGCCGCGGCGAGCTGCTCGGCGAAGTCGGGCGACCGGTGGTCGACGGCGGCGTCGAAGCCGAACTCCTCGAGGAGCACCCGGCACTTCTCCGGCCCCCCGGCGATGCCCACCGCCCGCGCGCCCTTCACCCGGGCGACCTGCCCGACGACGGAGCCCACCGGGCCGGTCGCGGCCGCGACGACGACGGTCTCCCCCGCCTCCGGGCGGCCGATCTCCAGCAGCCCGGCGTAGCCGGTGAAGCCGGGCATGCCCAGCACGCCCAGCGCGGTCGACACCGGGGCCTGCCCGGGGTCCAGCGGCATGACCATCCGGTCGCTGACGACGGCGTGGGTCTGCCAGCCGGTGTAGGCCAGCACGACCGCACCGGTCTGCAGGTGCTGCGACCGGGACTCGACGACCTCGCAGACCGTCGCCCCCATGCACACCTGGCCGACCTCCCAGGGTTCGGCGTAGGACTTGGCCGTGCTCATCCGGCTGCGCATGTACGGGTCCAGCGACAGGTAGATCGTCCGCAGCAGCACCTGCCCCTCGCCCAGCTCGGGCAGGTCCTCGCGGACCGTCTCGAAGTGGCGGTCCTCGGGCTCGCCCTCGGGGCGTGCGGCGAACCGGATCTGCGTGCTCTGCACCGTTCCTGCCTCTCGTGGGGACTGCCGGCGCGCCTCCGGCGCCGGACTCCCATCGCCGCACGCCGGCGCCCCCACGGGGTAGCGCGTCCTGCGCCAGCCGATGGCAGCGCAGCGACACGGCACGGACAGCACGGAGGCGGGCCGTCCTGACCGGACGACCCGCCTCTGACCTGCTGTCTCTCTGTCGGGCTGACAGGATTTGAACCTGCGACCCCTTGACCCCCAGTCAAGTGCGCTACCAAGCTGCGCTACAGCCCGAGCGGCGGGCGGCTGGCGCCGCCCGATCGCTACCGGAGCAGGTTACCGCACGGGCCCGGCACCTCCGCGTGGGGTCGGCCGCGGGTCAGCCGCCGGCCGGGGCCTCGGTCAGCACCCCGACGCCGAGCACCTCGCGCAGCCGCGCGGCGAACGCGACGGCGTCCACCGGCTCGCCCATCGGGGTGTCCAGCCAGCTGCCGTGGTCCCCGGGGAACACGACCGCCGGCACGCCGAGCGCCTCCGCCACCGCCTCGCCGCCCCGGTGGGCCAGCTGCCCGGCCGACCCGGCGCCGACCGCGGGCACGATGCGGGTGGACGCCCGCCGCAGCGCCTCGACGTCCAGCGCGTGCAGCGGGTTGGTCGTCATGTTCTGGGCGAGCAGCACGTCGTCCCGCGAGCCGTCGTCCTCCGTCGGCAGGCCGAACGCCGCCGGGTCGGCGGGGTGGTCCGCCCAGTCGGCGGGGATCGGCCCGGAGTGCATGACCATCCGGATGAACTCCGCCATGCCGGCGCCGTAGCCCGACCGCTGGTAGGTCTCGGCCACGTGCCGGCACGCGGCCTCGGCCTGCTCCCGGTCCGGCAGCAGTGCCACGGCCGGCGGCTCGTGCGCCACCAGCGTGCGGACCAGCTCCGGACGGCGGGCCACCAGCACCAGCGCGTTGACCGCTCCCCCGCTGCTGGCCAGGACGTCGGCGGGGCCGCCCCCGACCACCTCCAGCACCCGCGCCAGGTCGTCGGCGTGCTCCTCCGGCGACGTCGTCGCCGCGCCGTCGGTGCGCCGGCTGCGCCCGGCCCCGCGCGGGTCGTAGGTGACCACGGTCCGCTCCGGGAACAGCCCGGCCATCGTGGTGAACCCCTCGGCCCCCATCGGCGAGCCCAGCACGAACAGCGGCGGCTCGGCGGACGTGCCGTCCCCGGGCCGGACGTCGAAGGCGAGCACCGCCCCCGGGACCTCGAGGGTGTGCGTCTGCAGTGCGGTCATGGCTGCCTCCCGGGGCGGATCGGTCTCCTCGTGGTACCGACCCGCCCCGGCGGCGGAAGTCATCGCCGCCCGGGAGCTAGCCGCCCAGTCCCCTGCGGCGCTCGCTCTCCCGGCCCTCGCGGACCTTGACCGAGATGTCGATCGGCGTCCCGGCGAAGCCCCACCGCTCGCGCAGCTTGCGCTCCAGGAACCGCCGGTAGCCGGCCTCGAGGAAGCCGGTGGAGAACACGACGAACCGCGGTGGGCGGACGTCGGCCTGCGTCACGTACTTGATCTTCGGGGCGCGACCGCCGCGGGCCGGCGGCGGGGTCTCCTGCACCAGCGCGCGCACGTACTGGTTGAGCTCCGCGGTCGGCACCCGGGTCTCCCACGCGGCGAGCGCGGCACGCAGGTGGTCGGCGAGCTTGCCGACGCCGCGGCCGCCTTTGGCCGAGATGTTGACCCGGCTGGCCCACTTGACCCGCGCCAGGTCGCGCTCGACCTCGCGCTCCAGCTGGTGGTGGCGGTCCTCGTCGAGCAGGTCCCACTTGTTGATCGCGATGACCAGCGCCCGGCCGGCCTCGATCACCTGGGTGATGACCCGCTGGTCCTGCTCGCTGATCACCTCGTCGGCGGCCAGCAGCACGACGGCGACCTCGGCGGCCTGGATGGCGGCCTCGGTGCGCAGGCTGGCGTAGTACTCCATGCCGCTGGCGGTGTTGACCTTGCGGCGCAGCCCGGCGGTGTCGACGAACCGCCACTCCTCCCCGCCGAGGGTGATGATCGAGTCGACCGGGTCCACGGTGGTGCCGGCGACGGAGTCGACGACCGACCGCTCCTCCTTGGCCAGCCGGTTGAGCAGGCTGGACTTGCCGACGTTCGGCCGGCCCACGAGCGCGACCCGGCGCGGGCCGCCCTCGTCCTCCTGCTCGCGCGGCGCCTCGGGCAGCGCGTCCAGGATCAGGTCGAGCAGGTCACCGGCGCCGCGGCCGTGCAGGGCGCTGATCGGCTGCGGCTCGCCCAGGCCCAGCGACCACAGCTCCGCCGCGCCGGCCTCGCTGCGCTCGTCGTCGACCTTGTTGGCCACGAGGATCACCGGGCGGTCGCTGCGGCGCAGGATCCGCGCGGCGGCCAGGTCGGTGTCGGTCGCGCCCACCGAGCTGTCGACGACGAGCACGATCACGTCGGCCGTGCGCATCGCGAACTCGGCCTGCCGGCTGATCGACGCGCCCAGGCCCTCGGCCTTGGGGTCCCAGCCGCCGGTGTCGGTGACGGTGAAGCGCTTGCCGTTCCACAGCGCCTCGTAGGAGATGCGGTCGCGGGTCACGCCCGGCACGTCCTGGACGACGGCGGCGCGGCGCCCCAGCACCCGGTTGACCAGCGTCGACTTGCCGACGTTGGGCCGGCCGACGATCGCGACGACCGGCAGCGGGCCGCCGGTCCCCTCCTCGCTCACCGGGACACCCCCACGGACTCGCGGGCCAGCTCGACCACGCGCTCGACGACCTGGTCGCGGTCCAGGTCGGTGCTGTCGACGACGACCGCGTCGGCGGCCGGCCGCAGCGGGCTGTCCGCCCGGCTGCTGTCGTACTCGTCGCGGCGGCGCAGGTCCGCGGCGATCGCGGCGATCTCCGCGGCGTCGCTGACGCCCAGCTGGCCGGCACGGCGCTCGGCGCGGGCCTCCGGCGCGGCGGTCAGGTAGATCTTGCAGGTCGCGTCCGGGAGGACGACGGTGCCGATGTCGCGGCCCTCGACCACGACGGCGTCCGCGGCGGCCACCAGCGACCGCTGCTGGTCCACCAGCTGCCGGCGCACCGCGGGCACGGCCGACACCGCCGACACCGCGCGGGTCACCTCGGCGCCGCGGATGCGCACCGCGACGTCGACGCCGTCCACCTGCACCAGCTCGGTACCGGCCGCCGTCCCCACCTCGATGCGGGCGCCCGCCACGACGGCGGCCACCGCCTCGCCGTCGTCGGGGTCCACCCCGGCGTCCAGGACGGCGACGGTGGCGGCGCGGTACATCGCGCCGGTGTCCAGGTAGGCCGCGCCCAGCCGGGTCGCCGCGGCGCGGGCGACGCTGGACTTGCCGGTGCCCGACGGCCCGTCGAGGGTCACCTGCCCCCGGAAGTCGCTCACTGTGCGATCGCCCCGCACAGTGGTGTCCGCTCGTCCCTCGCTCACTGTGCGATCACCCCGCACAGTGGTGTCCGCTCGTCCCTCGCTCACTGTGCGATGTCCCGCCGCAGCGCCACCGCGCCACGCAGGTACACGTGGGCGATCTCCGACCGCGGCTTGTCCGTCTCCACGTGCGCCATCAGCCGCAGCACCCGCGGCAGCGCGTGCGGCACGTCGATCTCGGTGGCGCACATCAGCGGGACCTCGCCCAGGCCCAGCTCGCGGGCGGCCAGCGCCGGGAACTCCGACGTCAGGTCGGGCGTCGCGGTGAACAGGATGCTGATCAGCTGCTCCCCGTCGAGCCCGTTGCGCTCGATCACGGTGCTCACCAGCTCGCGGGTGGCCGCCAGCACCTCGTCCCGGTCGTCGGCCTCGACCTGCGTCGCGCCCCGGATGGCTCGGACGGCCATGCACACTCCTCGTTCACCCTCAGGAGGCGCCCGGATCGCGGGAGCCTTGTCGATTCTAGTTAAAGGACCTCGCTGCCCCCCACACCTCGCACGCTCGGCGCGGGCCCCTGCAGCGAGGCCGTTCCAGGCCGTCGCTAGAGCCCGACGAGCTCGTTGAGCTGGCCGACCTCGCCGCGGGTGAGCCGGCGGATCGAGCCGACCCGCATCCGCTCCAGCTTCACGGGGCCGATCGCGGTGCGGGTCAGCCGCGACACCGGCAGGCCCACGTGCGCCAGCAGCCGCCGCACGATGTGCTTGCGCCCCTCGTGCAGCACCACCTCGACCACCGACTGCCCGGCGTGGGTGTCGACGACCGTGAACGAGTGGACCCGCACCGGGCCGTCCTCGAGCTCCACGCCCTGGCGCAGCCGCTTGCCGAGGTCGCGCGGCACCGAGCCCGACACCTGCGCCAGGTAGGTCTTCTTCACCTCGTAGGAGGGGTGGGCCAGCCGGTGGGCGAGCTCGCCGTCGTTGGTGACCAGCAGCAGGCCCTCGGTGTCCTGGTCCAGCCGGCCGACGTGCACCAGCCCGGCCGCGAGGTCGCCCACCATGTCGCCGACGGTCGGCCGGTTGCGGTCGTCGCTCATCGCGGTGATGACCCCGGCGGGCTTGTTGAGCGCGTAGGTGACGCGGTCGTCGCGCAGCTCCAGCCGGACGCCGTCGACGGCGATGTGGTCGGTGCGCGGGTGCACCCGCATGCCCTGCACCTGGACGACGGCGCCGTTCACGCTGATCCGGCCCTCGTCGATCATGTCCTCGCAGACGCGGCGGGAGCCGACGCCGGCGCGGGCCAGCACCTTCTGCAGCCGCTCCCCGTCGGGGTGGCCGCCGGCGGGCGCGGCGGGCTCGTCGGCGGGGTGCGCCGGCGCCAGCTCCATGTCCTCCGACCAGCCCTCCCCGCCGCCGGTCACGGCGGGCTCGTCGGGCAGGTGGTCGGGGGCGTCGTCGGTCGGCACGGCGTTCATCACCGGCCAGTCTCCCACCGCCGCCGCCGGGCGCTCACCGCGCGTGCGGGAGGATCGGTGTCGTGCGCATGGAGCAGGTCATGGGGTTGGTGCTCGCGGTGATGGGTGTCGCGCTGGTGCTGCTGTCACGGCGGCTGGTGTGGGAGCACTCCCCCGACAACCCCGCGGCCGTCGAGCGCGGCACCGGCGCGGCCGGGGTGTGGTCGGCGCGGGCGCGACGGTTCCACCTGTGGCGGGGGCGGATCGGCGGCGCGGTGTTCGTGGTCGTCGGCCTGCTGCTGCTGACCGGCGTCCTGCTCGGCGACTGACGGAGGACCCCGTTCGGCCCCGGTGCAGGGGCCCGCCGCGAGCTGGCGAGCGGTGGGGGGCACCGGGGTCCTTCTCAGGCGTCGGGGTGCTCGGCCAGCAGCGCCGAGGTCTCCGGCAGCAGCGGGCCCAGGTCGGGCAGCTCAGCCAGGCCGGTGAGGCCCAGCCGCTCCAGGAACAGCGCCGTGGTGCCGTACAGCCCGCCGCCGGAGTCCGGATCCGTGCCGACCTCGTGCACCAGGCCGCGGGTGAGCAGCGTGCGCATGACGCCGTCGACGCCGACCCCGCGGATCGCCGCGACCCGCGCCCGGGTGACCGGCTGCCGGTAGGCGATGACGGCGAGGGTCTCCAGCGCGGCCTGGGTCAGCCGGCTGCCGCGGCCGTGCCCGAGCCAGCGCTCGATGACCGGGGCGTGCTCGTCGCGGGTGTACAGCCGCCACCCGTCGGCCACCCGGCGCAGGGTGATGCCGGCTCCGCGGTGGTCGTAGTCCTCGGCCAGCTCGGCCAGCGCCGTCCGGGCCCGGGCCACCGGGCAGCGCAGCGCCGCGGCCAGGGACTCCTCGTCGACCGGGCCGTCGAGGACGAACAGCAGCGCCTCCAGGCCGCCGCGCAGCGCCGCCGGGTCCAGGTCCGGGTCGACGTCGGGCTCGTCGGCGGGCTCCGGCTCGGGCTCGGGTGCCGGCCCCGGCGGGGGCAGCTCCACCTCCGCGGCGGGCAGCGGGGCCGGCTCGGCCTCGACCGCGGGCCGCTCGGCGACCCGGGCGGCCAGCTCCGCGGCGACGGCGTCCCAGACCGCCGGGTCCTCGTCGCGGGCGACCGCGGCCTCCCGGCCCGCCGCCAGCTCCCGGGCCAGGGTCTCCCACGAGATGGGCTGCCGGTCCTCCCCGCTCACCGGTACTCCTCCTCGACGGCCGCGCCGTCCTCGTCGGTCCCGCCCGCGTCCCCGCCGTCCGCCGCCGGGGGCGGCAGCGCGCCGCCGGTCCAGCGCACGTGCAGCTCGCCCAGCGGCGTCAGCTGGTCGAACACGACGCGCTGCTGACGGTAGAGCTCCAGCAGCGCCAGGAAGCGGGCGACCACCTCGAGGGTGTGCTCGCAGTCGGCGGTCAGGGCGCGGAAGCTGACCGTCCCGCCCTCGGCCAGCCGGTTGCGGACGACGAGCAGCTGCTCGGCGACGCTCACCGGCGGGGCGTGCAGGTGACCGACGGCGACCGTGGGCGGCTCCCGCGGGGTGAGCACCCGCGTGGCCAGGGCCGCGAACTGCTCCGGGGTGACCCCCAGCAGCACCTCCGGCACCTGCTCGGCGAAGCGGGGGTCGGGCCCGGCGTCGCGGCCGTAGCGCAGCACCGCGCCGGCCTCGCGCTCGCGCAGGAACGCCGCGGCCTCCTTGTAGGCGCGGTACTGCAGCAGCCGGGCGAACAGCAGGTCGCGCGCCTCGAGCAGCTCCAGGTCGTCCTCGTCCTCGACCTCGGCGGCGGGCAGCAGGCGGGCGGCCTTGAGGTCCAGCAGCGTCGCGGCGACGACGAGGAACTCGCTGGCCTGGTCGAGGTCCAGCTCGTCGCCGAGGGCGCGCAGGTGGGCGATGAACTCGTCGGTGACCTGCGACAGCGCGATCTCGGTGACGTCGAGGCGGTGCTTGCCGATCAGCTGCAGGAGCAGGTCGAACGGCCCCTCGAAGTTGGTCAGCCGGACGGTGAACCGCCCGTCCGCCCGCGCCTGGCTCACGCGAGGAGCCTAGGTCCGTCGGCGTGCGCCGACGTGCAGCGGTCCGGCCCGCTGCCGCACCTCAACGCACGGTGACGACTGCTCAGCGACCCTTGAGGCGCGTGACCAGCACCGCGTCGTCGCCGGCCTCGGCCAGGTCGGCCAGCAGCACCGCGATCGCCTCGCGGACGATCCGGCCGCGGTCGGCGGCCACCCCGTGCTGCGCGCGCAGGGTGAGGCGGGCGCTCTCCAGCGCCAGCAGCTCCTCCGCCGAGAGGTAGACGGTGATCTTCTCGTCGTGCTTGGTGCGCTCGGCCCGCATGGCCTTGCCGCGGTTCCGCGGCGGCTGCGGCGTCATGGTCGCCGCGGGCGCCGGCGCCGTGCGGAACCCGGCGAGCGGGTCGACCTCGGCGCCGGCGGGCACCAGGGTCAGCCCCGGCATGGCCTCCTCGACCCCGGGCACCGAGGCGGTGCGGCGCGGCGCGGCGGCCGAGCCGCGCAGCGCCGGGGAGGTCGTGGTGGCCGCGACGCTGGGCAGCTCGGTGACCTCCGGCGCCGGCGGGGTGTCGGTGCGCCGGAACAGCTCCGAGGCGCCGGGCAGGACGGGACGCCGGGTCACAGTGCGATGACCTCCTTGGCCAGGTCGCGGAAGGCCGCCGCGCCCGAGGACGTCGGCGCCCAGGTGGTGATCGGCTGGCCGGCGACCGTGGTCTCCGGGAAGCGGACCGTGCGGTGGATGACGGTCTGGAACACCGTGTCCCCGAACGCCTCGACGACGCGGCTGAACACCTCGCGGCAGTGCACCGTGCGGGTGTCGTACATGGTCGCGAGGATCCCGGAGATCTCCAGGTCGGGGTTGAGCCGCTCCTTGACCTTCTCGATCGTGTCGACGAGCAGGGCCACCCCGCGCAGCGAGAAGAACTCGCACTCCAGCGGGATGATCACGCCCTGGGCGGCGGTGAGCGCGTTGACCGTCAGCAGGCCGAGCGAGGGCTGGCAGTCGATGAGGATGTAGTCGTACTCGTCGCGGACGTCGGCCAGCACGCGCAGCAGGGTCTGCTCGCGGGCCACCTCGCTGACCAGCTGCACCTCGGCGGCGGACAGGTCGATGTTGCTGGGCACCAGGTCCAGCCCGGGGATGTCGGTGGGCACCCGCACGTCGGCCAGGGTGGTCCGCCGCTCCATGAGCGCGTTGTAGATGGTGCGGTCCAGGTTCTGCGCCGGGACGCCCAGGCCGACCGACAGCGCACCCTGCGGGTCCAGGTCGACCAGCAGCACCTTGCGGCCGTGCTCGACCAGCGCCGCACCCAGGTTGATCGTCGACGTGGTCTTGCCGACGCCGCCCTTCTGGTTGCACATCGCGATGACGTGCGCAGGGCCGTGCTGGGTCAGCGGCTTCGGGTCCGGCAGCGGGCGCTGCCGGGCGCGGGCCGGGTCCTGCCGCGAGGCGAGACCGCCCATCTCGGGCTCGGTGTCGCGCGGGCGCGCGACGGCGGGGGCCGCGTCCCCTCGGATCGCCATGGTCGTGTCGCCTCCAGCTCCGGCCCGGTCCGGCGCGTGCGCGCCGGATGCGGTCTTCCCCACCGCTCGGGTGGACACGACGGTAGGGAGCTATCACGCATGTCGGCCGCAGGCACGCCGTGTCGCGCCGCGGCCTGTCAGCATCTGCCAGGACGGGACCCTGTCACGGGCGCCTTGATCGTCAGGTGCTGCCCACGGCCTCCGGGGCCCGCTGTCAGGTGAGCGCGCGCGGGTGACTGGTCGCGTACACCTCGCGCAGGCGGTCGACCGTGACCAGCGTGTAGACCTGCGTCGTCGTCACCGAGGCGTGCCCGAGCAGCTCCTGCACCACGCGGACGTCGGCGCCGCCGTCGAGCAGGTGGGTGGCGAAGCTGTGCCGCAGCGTGTGCGGCGACACCGCGTCCGGGGAGACACCCGCGGCCTCGCCGGCCCGCTCGGCGGCCGCCCGGAGGATGGCCCAGGCGCTCTGCCGCGACAGCGGCCCGCCCCGGGCGTTGAGGAACAGCGCGCCCGCCCGGCCGCGGGCGGTCCCGGCCGCCGCCAGCGCCGGGCGCGCCCGGACGAGGTAGTCCTCGACGGCCCGCAGCGCGTAGCTGCCCACCGGGACGATGCGCTGCTTGCCGCCCTTGCCGGCCAGGCGGACGACGGCCTGCCCCCGGTCGAGGTCGTCCACGGTCAGCCCGACGGCCTCGGAGATGCGGGCCCCGGTGCCGTACAGCACCTCCAGCAGCGCCCGGTCGCGCAGCCCGCGCGGGCCCTCCAGCGCCCCGGCGGCCTCGATGAGCGCCACCACCGCGTCCACCGGCAGCGCCTTGGGCAGGCGCCGGGCGGGCGCGGGCGGGTGCACCTCGGCGGCGACGTCGTCGGGGACCAGCCCGTCGAGCGCGGCGAACCGGTGCAGCCCGCGGACGGCGACCACCGCCCGCGCCGCCGAGGTCGCCGACAGCGGCGGGTGCACGTCGTCCCCCCGGCGCAGCGCGGCCAGGAACGCGGCGACGTCGGACTCGGCGACCTCCCCCAGTCCCCGGACGCCGGCGGCGGCCAGGAACTCGGTGTAGCGGCGCAGGTCACGGCGGTAGGAGGAGATGGTGTTGGCGGCCAGGCCACGCTCGACGGTCAGGTGGTCGAGGTAGCCGGTCACGACCCGCCCGACGTCCGGCCCGGCGGCGACTGCGCTGCTCAGACGAGCACCTCCTCCAGCGGCGCCGCGGTCATCCCGTGCGCCTGCGCGACCTCGGGCAGGACCACCTGCCCGGCCACGACGTTGACCCCGTGCGCCAGTGCCCGGTCGGCCCGCACCGCCGCCGTCGTCCCCTCGCCGGCCAGGGCCATGACGTAGGGCAGCGTGACGTTGGTCAGCGCGTGGGTCGAGGTGTTGGGCACCGCGCCCGGCATGTTCGCCACGCAGTAGAACACCGACTCGTGCACGCGGTAGGTCGGCGCGTCGTGCGTGGTCGGGCGGGTCCCCTCGAAGCAGCCCCCCTGGTCGACGGCGATGTCCACCAGCACCGAGCCGGGCTTCATCCGCGACACGAGGTCGTCGCTGACCAGCTTCGGGGCCCGCGCCCCGGGCACCAGCACCGCGCCGATCACCAGGTCGGCGTCGAGCACCGCGCGCTCCACCTCGTAGGCGTTGGAGGTGACGGTCTGCAGGTGGCCGCGGTAGACGCCGTCGGCGGCGCGCAGCTTGTCCACGTCCCGGTCGAGGACCACCACCTCGGCCTGCAGGCCCAGGGCGATCGCGGCGGCGTTCATGCCGGACACGCCCGCCCCGAGGACGACGACCTTGGCCGCGTACACCCCCGGCGCGCCGCCGAGCAGCACCCCGCGGCCGCCGTGCGCCCGCTCCAGCGCGTGCGCGCCCACCTGCGGGGCCATCCGCCCGGCCACCTCCGACATCGGCGCCAGCAGCGGGAGCCGGCCGTCGGCGGTCTGCACCGTCTCGTAGGCGATCGCCGTGGTGCCGGAGTCGACCAGCGCCTGCGTGCACGCGCGGGAGGCGGCCAGGTGCAGGTAGGTGAACAGCGTCTGCCCGGCCCGCAGCCGCCCGTACTCCTCGGCGACCGGCTCCTTGACCTTCAGCAGCAGGTCGGCGTCGGCCCACACGTCGTCGGCGCCGGCGACGATCCGCGCGCCGGCGGCGACCATGTCCGCGTCGGGGATGGACGACCCCTCCCCCGCGCCCCGCTCGACGAGCACCTCGTGGCCGGCGCGGGTCAGCTCGTGCACCCCGGCAGGGGTCAGCGCCACCCGGTACTCGTGGTTCTTGATCTCGCGGGGCACCCCGACGCGCATGCCTGCTCCCGGTCCGGGCCGGCCCGAGGTCGTCGGGGACGGCGGCCCTGTTCGTGGGTCTGGTGTGGGACACCCCGGTCGGGGGCACCCGGCGCGGAGTCTAGGAGCGCCGGGCGGCTCCGGCCGGGGACCGCCCGCCGCCGTCCCGCGTCCGCCGCCCGACGGGGGCGGGACCCGAGGAGAGGAGCGCGCGTGCGCCTGTACGCCCAGCGGCCGGACACGCGGCTGACCCAGGTGCTGGCCGACGTGGGGATGCTCGTCTGGGTGGTGGCCTGGGTGCTCGTCGCCCGGGCGGTGCACGGCGCGGTGCTGCTGCTGGCCCGGCCGGGTGAGGCCGTCGAGTCCCTCGGGGCGTCGGTCGCCGACAGCATGGGGTCGGCCGCCGAGGTCGCCGAGGACGTGCCGGTCGTCGGCGACGAGCTGTCGGCCCCCTTCGACGCGCTCGGCTCGGCCGGGGACTCGGTCGGCGGGGCCGGGCAGTCGGCGACCGACGCCGTCGGCACCCTGGCGTTCTGGCTGGCCGTCGTCCTGGTGGTGCTGCCGGTGGGCTGGCTGCTGCTGCGCTGGCTGCCGTGGCGGCTGGGCTGGGCGCGGGAGGCGGCGGCCGCCTCCCGGCTGCTGGACTCCCGGACGCCGGACCTGGCGCTGCTCGCCGCGCGCGCCGTGGCGACCGCCCCGCTCCCCCGGCTGGCCGCGCTGCCGTCGGGCACCGGCGCGGCGTGGCGGGCGGGTGACCCGGCCGCCACCCGCGCGCTCGCCGCGCTGGAGGTCGAGCGGCTGGGCCTGCGGCTGCCGGCCGCCGCCGCACCGCGGGCTCCGGCACCGCCGGGCTGATCGGCCCGGCTCCCGCGCCGCTCGGCTCAACACCGCCCCGCTCCCCGCCGAAGCACCTGGCGAGACCGGAGGTGGCGATGGCACGGGCGGGACGCCGGCGCAGGGGCCGGACCGCGGCGCGACGGCGCCGGCGGTCGCTGGGCGCCGGCGCGGGGACGGCGGTGGCGGCACTCGCCGTGGGGCTGGTCGTGCTCGGGTCGCCGGCCACGGAGCTGGCCGCGCACGTGGCCGCCTCGTGGGCGCCCTTCCGCGACGCCGGGGCGGGCCTCGACCGGGTGCCGCCGGTGCCCCAGGTGCCGCAGGCGGCCGCCCCGAACGGCGGCGTCTTCGACCCCGAGCCGCACGTGGACGTGCCGGGGGTGGCCGTGCCGGTGCCCCGCGGCATCGACGTGGAGATCGTGCCGCCGATGGTGCCGCGCGGCGTCATCCCCGAGTTCACGCCGCCCCCCGCCCCGTGCGGCGGCTACAGCTCCCCCCGGACCATCCCGCCGGCGGTCACCCCCGGCCCGGGCTCGGCCACGCTGAGCTGGATGGCCGACGGCAGCACCGCCGTGCGCGGCTACCGCGTGCAGGCGGTGGACCAGGCGCTGGTGTCCGGCCCGCAGCCCACGCCCCCGCAGCAGCTGGTCGCGCAGCGGGCCGACTGCGGCGAGGTCAGCACCACGATGACGGGCCTGACCCCCGGCGGCACCTACGTGTTCTGGCTGGAGGAGCAGGTCTGGGACGAGACCGCCCAGGTCGTCGAGTTCGTCCACGTGGGCAGCTCGGCGCCGGTCCGGATCGGCTGAGCGCGGCCCCTGCGCGCCGTCAGACGGCGTCGGCGGGGCGCAGCTGCACCCCACCGGCGCGGTACCGGTCGGCGGCGAGCAGGCCCACGACGGCGGCCGCGTTGACGATCCCGCCGGCCAGCACCCGCCGCACCGCCTCGGCCAGCGGCACCCGCTCGACGGTCATGTCGAGCTCCTCGTGCTCGGCGGTGAACCCCTCGGGCCGGTCGACGTCGGACAGGCCCTCGGCCAGGTAGACGGTCACCCGCTCGTCGCAGAAGCCGGGGCTGCTGGCGTACGTGGTGAGCAGCGACCACCGCCGCGCGGCCAGCCGCACCTCCTCGGCCAGCTCCCGCCTGGCCGTCTCCAGCGGCGGCTCGCCGTCGGCGTCGCGCAGCCCGGCCGGTAGTTCCCACAGGTACCCGCCGACCGGGTGCCGGAACTGGCGCAGCAGGACGACGTGGTCGTCGTCGTCCAGCGCGACGACGGCGACCGCGCCCGGGTGGCGGACCACCTCGCGCACGCTGTCGCCGCCGCCGGGCATCGACACGGTGTCCCGGTCGACGTCGATGACCCGCCCCGAGTAGACGCGCTCGGTGGCCAGCAGCCGGTAGTCGCCGTCCGCGGCCGGCTCGGACATCAGATGCCCACCTGCTCCGACTCCTCCACCGGCACGGGCAGCCGCGCGGACTCCTGGAAGTCGACGGCGGCCTGCACGAAGGCGGCGAACAGCGGGTGCGGGCGGGTCGGGCGGCTCTTGAGCTCGGGGTGCGCCTGCGTGCCGACGAAGAACGGGTGCGACTCCCGCGGCAGCTCGACGAACTCGACGAGCAGCCCGTCGGGCGAGGTGCCGGAGAACACCAGGCCCGCCTCGGACAGCCGGTCCCGGTAGGCGTTGGCGACCTCGTAGCGGTGCCGGTGCCGCTCGGTGATGTCGGTGCTGCCGTAGGCGGCGGCGACGACCGAGCCCTTCTGCAGGGCGGCCGGGTAGCTGCCCAGGCGCATCGTGCCGCCCATGCCGCGCTCGCCGGCGATGACGTCGACCTGGCTGGCCATGGTGGCGATGACCGGGTCGGGGGTCTCCGGGTCGAACTCCGCGGAGTTGGCCTCGGGCAGGCCGGCGACGTCGCGGGCGTACTCGATGACCATGCACTGCAGGCCCAGGCACAGCCCCAGGGTCGGGATGCCGTTGACCCGGGTGTGCCGGATGGCGCCGAGCTTGCCCTCGATGCCGCGGACGCCGAAACCGCCGGGGATGCAGACGCCGTCGACGCCGGCCAGCGCCTTCTCCGCGCCCTCGGGGGTCTCGCAGTCGTCGGAGGGGACCCAGCGCAGCTTCACCCGGCTGCGGTGGGCGAACCCGCCGGCGCGCAGCGCCTCGCTGACCGACAGGTAGGCGTCGGGCAGGTCGATGTACTTGCCGACCAGCGCGATCTCGACGGTCCGCCGGGGCGAGTGGACGCGCTCGAGCAGGTCGCCCCACACGGTCCAGTCCACGTCGCGGAACGGCAGGCCCAGGCGGCGCACCACGTAGGCGTCCAGGCCCTCGCGGTGCAGCACCTTGGGGATGTCGTAGATCGACGGCGCGTCGGGGCAGGAGATGACGCCCTCGGCGTCGACGTCGCACATCAGGCTGATCTTGCGCTTGAGCCCGGCGTTGATGTCCCGGTCGGAGCGGCAGACCAGCGCGTCGGGCTGGATGCCGATGCTGCGCAGGGCGGCGACCGAGTGCTGCGTCGGCTTGGTCTTCAGCTCCCCCGACGGCGCGATGTAGGGCACCAGCGAGATGTGCAGGAAGAAGCAGTTGTCGCGGCCGATCTCGTGCCGCACCTGGCGGGCGGCCTCGAGGAAGGGCAGCGACTCGATGTCGCCGACCGTGCCGCCGATCTCGGTGATGACGACGTCGACGCGCTCGGGGCCGTCCCCGGCGTCGACCCCGGCGAGGATCCGCGCCTTGATCTCGTTGGTGATGTGCGGGATCACCTGGACGGTGTCGCCGAGGTACTCCCCGCGCCGCTCCTTGGCGATCACGTCGGAGTACACCTGGCCGGTCGTCACGTTGGCCCGGCCGGCGAGGTCGGTGTCGAGGAACCGCTCGTAGTGCCCGATGTCGAGGTCGGTCTCGGCGCCGTCCTCGGTGACGAACACCTCGCCGTGCTGGAACGGGTTCATCGTCCCGGGATCGACGTTGAGGTAGGGGTCCAGCTTCTGCATCGTGACCCGCAGGCCACGGCTGGACAGGAGGGCTCCGAGCGAACTCGCGGTCAGCCCCTTGCCGAGCGAGGAGACGACCCCGCCGGTGACGAAGACGAACTTCGTCGGCTGCGAGTTGTGGAGTTGCCCACGGGTGGAGGAGAAGGACTGCTCAAGCGTTCCGGACGGTCGACCCACGGGAGACGACCGTAACACGGTCGCGGTCGACACCCGGTCCCGTGGAGGAGGTACCCGCGGCCGCGTCGCCGGGGACGCCGGGCCCCTCGGCCGGACCGGTGGCCAGCCACGCCAGCAGCGGCACGAGGAGGGTCGCGGCGGTGCCGGGGACCGCGACGCCGGAGTCGTTGACCGCCGCGCCCAGGGCCAGGCTGAGAGCCGCCGACAGCAGCGCCGCGCGCAGCACCGCGGCGTCGGCCGGCCGCAGCCGCGCCCGCCCGGCCGCCGTCCTGGGCGCGCCGTCCCGGAGCACCCCGTCCCGGAGCACCCCGTCCCGCGGCACCCCGTCCGCCGTCCCCCCGCCGGGCGCGGGCGGCGTGCGCAGCAGGCCACCGCGGCGGACCAGCCACACGGCGGCGACGAGCGCGACGGGCAGCATCCACGCCAGCGGGCTGCGGACCAGGATGTCGACGTTGGCGCCGGCCTTGCGGCTGACGACCGTCCAGGCCTCGCCGGTGAGCACCTGCTCCACGAACCGCCCCAGGTGGGTGCGGTCGGCGGCCGGGCGCAGCCAGTCGGCGACGGCGACGGCGCCCACGGCCAGCACCGCCAGGCCCAGCACGGCGCCCAGCCGGACCAGCGTCACCCGGGTGCGGGTGAGCAGCATGGCCAGCAGCACGAACCCGGGCAGCGCGGCCAGCACGCCGCCGAAGTCGCGGCCCAGCGGCGGCGCGCCGATCACGCCGACGACCACCACCCCCGCGCCGAGCACGGTGAGGGCGGTGACCAGCCGTGCCCGCCCCGGGCGGGCCCTGCGCCCGGCCGCCGTGGCCAGCCCCGCGGTGACCAGCAGCGCCGCCACCGACAGCAGGCCGAAGGTCAGGTTGCCGTAGCCGGTGAACCGGCCGGCGACGATCGGGTCGTAACCCAGGGGCGCGACGAGCTCCAGGTGCGAGCCGGTGAGCACGTCGCCGACCAGCGCGGCGAGGGTGACCGCCACGACCACGGCGGCCGGCCCGAGCCGGCGGCGCCGCCAAGGCCCGAGCAGGGCCACGGCGAGGACGGCGGCGTCGGCGGCCAGCACCGCACCGGTCAGCGCGGGCAGCGGGGCACCGGAGCGCTCCCACGGCACCGCGCCGGCCAGGTAGGTGGCCACCGGCAGCGCGGCAGCGGCCAGCGCCAGCAGGCGCAGCGCGCCGACGGGCCGGCGGGTGGTCGCGAGGCCGTCCAGGCGGCCCCGGACGGCGCCGGGCCGGTACCGCACCCCGAGCAGGACGGCGCCGGCGGCGACCACGACCGCGGACACGGTGACCAGCGACCAGAAGAAGTAGCCGGTGTGCCGGTGGTGGGTGGTGGCCGCGACGTTGGCCTCGACCAGCGTCGCCACCGCCTCGGAGAGCTCCGGCCGCTCCCCCTCCGCGCGCATCGGCTGGCCGTTGACGGAGGCCGGCTGCTCCTCCCCCAGCGCCCGCAGCACCGTGGGGGCGACGTCGATGAGCTGGGCGTAGGGCGCGCGGCCGGTGCTGGCGGAGGTCAGCCAGCCGCTGCCGAAGCCGGGGCCGGTGGCCATGCCGACGTGCAGCTGCGGCCGGCCGTCGTTGACCTCCGAGACGCCCTGCAGCAGCAGCAGCGTCTCGCCCGGCAGCGCGTCGGCCGCGGCCCGCAGCCGGCCGACGGCCTCGTCGACGCGGGCCAGCGCGGCGGCGCGGGGGCCGGGCTCGGTGCCGTCGTCGGTGGGGTCGGCGCCGGGGCGGCCCGCGGTGAGCAGGGCGTCGAGCGACACCAGCGACAGCGGGCAGCCCGACAGCAGCTCCGTCAGCCCTCCCGGCTCGGTGGGCAGGGCCTCGGCGCGGGTGAGGTCGACGCCGGGGGCGGCGACCGCCAGCGCCGGCGCCCGCCCGACGACCGAGGCGCAGCCGACGGCGCTGCCCAGCACCGCGGGCTCCGCGCCGAAGCGCAGGGTGCCCTCGTCGTCGGCGGTCCGGGCGACGGTCGCGCCCGGGTCCTCGAGGCCGACGGTCACGAGCCGTTCCTGCAGGCCGCAGTGGGTGAGCGAGGTGTCCAGCGCCGGCACCTCGTCGGCCGGCGGCGCCGTCGGCGCGGCGGGGTCGGCGGGGTCCTCGGGGATGGGCACGGTGGGCAGCGGGACCGGGGGCAGCCCGTCGTCCGGGCCGGGGACGCGCACCCGGTTGCCGGCGCCCACGGTGGCCCAGCCGTCGAGCACGCAGGTGGTGGAGCGCACCGCCCGCACCGACATCGCGCCGATCGTCGCGTCCCCGGCCAGCGCCCACAGGTGGGGCGTGCCCTCGGGGGTGACGTCGGACCAGGTCAGCCCGGGGACGCCGACGACGACGGCACGGTCGGCCGGCGGGCCGGGATCGGCCGGCGCCGCGGCGGCGGGGCCGGCGGGGCCCAGGAGCAGGGCGAGCACCGCCAGCAGCGCGGCGAGGGCAGCGCCGCGGCGCCGGCTCACGCGGCGCCCCCCGGCGGCCCCAGCAGCTCCCGGTAGACCGCGACCAGGGCGCGGGCGGTGGCGGCCTCGTCGGGCCAGGTCGCGGCCCGGCGGCGGCCGGCGTCGGCGAGCGCCCGGGCGCGGGCGGGGTCGCCGAGCAGCCCGGTGACGGCGGCGGCGAGCGCGGCGGCGTCGCCGACGGGGACCAGTTCCGCGCCGTCGCCGAGCAGGCCGGGCAGGCCGCCGGTGCGGGTCGCCACGAGCGGGGTGCCCGAGCGCAGCGCCTCCTGCGCGGTGAGCGAGCGGGCCTCCCAGCGGGAGGGCAGCACGCACAGGTCGGCGGCGGCGAGCAGGTCGGCCACGTCGTCGCGGCGGCCCAGCAGGCGCACCGGCAGCCGCTCGGCGGTGATCTGCCGCTGCAGGTCGGCGTGCAGCGGGCCGTCGCCGGCGACGACGACCAGCGGGCCGTCGGTCCACGTGCGGGCCGCCTCGAGCAGGACGTCGTAGCCCTTCTGCGGGTGCAGCCGCCCGACGGCGACGACCAGCGGGCGGCCGGGCGGCACGTCGAGGGCGGCGCGGACCTCGTCGCGGGTCCGGGTGGCCGCGGGCAGCGCCGGCGCGCTCACCGGCGCGGTGCGGACGTCGGGGGCGCCCAGCCGGCGGGCGTTGTCCGCGAGGTCGTCGGAGGCGGCGAGCACGAGGTCGGCGGCGCGCACGGTGGCGCGCTCCGCGGCGGCGAGCACCCGCGCCCGCCAGCCGCCGCCCTCGGGCAGGGCGTTGTGCAGCGTCAGGACCAGCGGCCGGCGGGGGCCGCCGGGCAGCCGCAGCGCCGCGGCGGCCACCAGGCCCGCCCGCAGGCCGTGGGCGTGCACGAGGTCGGCGCCGGTCAGTGCCCGGCGCAGCTGGACGACGGCCCGCAGGTCGGCGACCGGGTCCAGGCCGGCGCTGATGCCGACCGGGGCGAAGTCGGCGCCGGCCGCGCGGAACCCGAACAGCGGCTCGGTGGCCGGGGCGCCGCAGACCAGCACGTCGGCGCCGGCCGCGCGCAGTGCCGGGAGGACCGACGCCACGTGGGTGCCCACGCCGCCGGTGCTGGTGGCCAGGACCTCGGCCACCCGCCGGCCGGCCAGCGGCGGCATCGCGGTCACCGCACACCCCCCGCCGTCCCCGACCGTCCCGCCACCGGCTGCGGGTCCGGTGCCCGCAGCGCGCGGACGGCCGCGGTGAGCGGCCGCCGCGCCGTGACCATCATGACGGCCGCCGTCACCGCCAGCACCACTGCGGTCACCAGCACCCCGGCCACGAGCGCGCCGAGCGGACCGGTGCCGGGCACCGGGTCGGCGCCGACCAGGCGGGACACGGCGAGACCGGCGGCGGCGCCGAGCGCGGCCGCGAGCACCGCGGGCCCGCCGCCGCGGGCCACCCCGGTCAGGGCGGTGCCGCCCGAGGTCCGGGCGACGACGACCAGCAGCGCGAGCCCGGCGACGGTGACGCCGAGGGTGTGCCCGGCGCCGAGGGCGAGCGCGCGGTGGGCCGGGTCGAGCGCGCCGGCCAGGACGACGTCGGCGACCACGGCCAGGGTCCAGCCACCCACCACGCACACCGTCGGCGCCTTCCACAGCCCCTGCGCGTACAGGGCCCGGGTGAGGACGGCGACCAGGCCGTAGCCGACGAGCCCCGGGCCGAACGCGACGATCGCGTCGCGCAGGGCGGCCACGTCGTCGTCGGGCGCGCTGGCGAGGAACACCCGCGCGACCGGGCCGGAGGCGGCCACGAGCAGCGCGGCGGCGACCGCCGAGACCACCGCCACCAGGGTGGCGACCGGTGCCAGGGACGCGGCGAAGCCGCCGCGGTCGCCGCCCTCGGCGCGCTCGGCCAGGCCCGGATAGGCCGAGGTGGCCAGGGGCACCGCCAGGGCGGCCCAGGGCACGAGGAAGAGCGTGAGGGCGGCGGTGTACACCGTCTGCGTGCCGTCGGGACCGGACGCGGCCAGCCGGATGGCGACCGCGGCGACCAGCTGCTGGCCGGCCAGGGTGAGCACGCCGGCCAGGGCCAGCCGGGCGACCCGCGGGGCGACGCCGACCGGGAAGCGCAGGCCGGGGCGCAGGCCCAGCCCCAGCCGGCGGACCGGCACGAGCAGGCAGAGCCCGAGCGCGGCGACCCCGAGCGTCGTCCCCACCCCGAGCACCAGCTCGGCCGGGCGGTCCAGGTCCGCGACCGCCCGCCCGCCGCCGATGCCGGCGAACAGCAGGTACGCGCCGGCCACGACCACGCTGCTCAGCAGCGGGGCCAGCGCCGGGCCGGCGAAGCGCCGGTGGGCCTGCAGCACGCCGGCCAGCACGACCGCGAGCCCGTACAGGACCACCTGCGGGGCGAACACGACGAGGAACCGGGCCGCGAGGTCGGTCTCGGCCGGCTCGTCCCCGCCGAGGAGCAGCTGCGCGATCGGGCCGGCCAGCAGCGCGACCAGCGCGGCCAGCGGGACGAGCACCAGCAGCGTCCAGCCCAGCAGCGCCGAGGCGGTGCGGCGGACCTGCTCGCGGTCGCCGGCGGCGATGCCGCCGGCGAGCATCGGGACGACCAGGCTGGCCAGGGCGCCGCCGGCGACCACCTCGAAGACGATGTTGGGCACCGTGTTGGCCGCGGTGTAGGTGTCGCCGGTGCTGTCGGCGCCGAGGACGTTGGTGAAGACCAGCGTGCGGCCGAAACCGGCGAGCCGGGCCAGGACGGTCAGCGCGGCGATCAGCGCCGCCGCACCGGCGACGCCGCGGGCGACCTGCCGGGCGGTCACCGGTCGGTCCCGCGCGGCCTCGCGGCCCCGGTCACGACGGGCGGCGGCCGAGCCGGTCCAGCTCCCGCAGGCCGGGGGTCGCCTCGATGACGCGGGTGAAGCTGACCCGCTCGCTGACCAGGGTGAGGGCCACGACGCCGGTCAGCAGGGCGGCCCGGGCCGGGCGGGAGGCCAGCGCGGCCAGCCGCAGGCCGAGGAGCGCGCCGGCGGCGTTGGCCCCGCTGTCGCCGAGCATCACCCGCTCGCCGAGGTCGGCCGGCAGCACGGCGACGGTCGCGCCCAGCGGTCCGGCCGACAGGCCGCCGGCGGGGCCGCCGAGGGTGGCCGCCGACAGCGCGGCGGCGACCTTGCCGGCGCGCCCGGGGCGCAGGTCGAGGAGGTTGAGCAGGTTCGCGGTCCCGGCCACGAGCCCCGCGGTCAGCACGCCGTCGGCCAGGGCCGCGCCCGTGCGCGTACCGGGGCGGCGGGTCAGCGCGGCCGCGGCGACGGCGGCGGCGCCGATGCCGGCCACCTTGACCGCGCCGGCCGAGACCCGGCCCGCGCGCAGCGCCGCCAGGTGCCCGGCCAGGCCCTTGTCCCGCGCCTGCTCGGGGCGGGCACCGGCCAGGTCGTCGTAGGCGCCGACGGCCCCGGCGACGGAGCCGACCAGCGCCGCGGCCCCCGCCGCCCCGGCGGGGGCGCCCAGCGTGGCGGTGGCCGTGGCCGCCAGCGCCAGCGCGGGGCCGCCGAGCAGCGTCACCGGCCGGCCGGCGTAGTTGGTGCGGGCCCAGGGGGCGCCGCCCGGCCGGGCCGCGAGCGCCGCGGCACCGGCGAGGCCGGTCCGGGCGGCCGCGGCGCCGGCCAGGGCCAGCAGGAGGCGGCGGGGGGCGGTCACGGCGTCGCGGCGGGCACCGGCGGCACGGGCTGGGTGTCCTCGCCGGTGCCGTACTTGCCCGAGGTGCCCCGGCCCTCCTGGCTCAGCGCCAGCACGGTGCTCACCCGGCCGGCCGCGGACTCGACGTTGTCCACCGTGGAGACCAGGGCGGAGACCTCGGGGTCGGCGCGGATGACCCCGACGAGCCCGTTCTCCCCGGCGGCGGCCGCGTCGCCGGCCACGACGGCGCCGGAGCCGGCGCCGTCCAGCGCGGTGACCAGCTCGACGAGGGTGGCCAGCCGGTCCTGCGCGTCGTCGCCGCCCACCGCGCCCGCGGTGAGGACGACGACGTGGTCGGCGGGCTGCACCGACGGGGACTCCTGGGTGAGGACGTCGAGCGCCGACAGGCCGGCCAGGACCGAGGACAGCTGCGCGGTGTCCGGGGCCGGGACCCCGCCCGGCGCGGTGACCAGCACCTGGGCCAGCAGCGAGGCCACGAGCTCGCCGGTGTCCTCGGTCTCCGGCAGGGTGACCCCGGCGGGGCGGCCCGGGCCGGTCACGTAGCTCTGCAGCGCGGCGTCCTGGCCGGGGTCGCTGTACGCGTCGGTCAGCCGGATCGTGCCGGTGACCGTGCCGCCGGCCTCGGTGATCAGCACCTCGACGGCCTCGACCGCGTCCGCGTCGACGTCCTCGCCGTCCACGACCAGCACGACACCGCTGCCGGTGAGCGTATTCGCCACCAGCGCCGGGCCCACGGCCTCCTCGAACAGGTCGCCGGTGTCGAGCCGGTCCTGCAGCGCGCGGGTGCTGTCCTCGAGGCTGCGCTTGTCGTCCTGCAGGCCGGTGACCTGGTCCTCGAGGTCGTCGAGGACCCGCCCGTTGAGCGCCGTCGTCCCGATGACGATGCCGAGCGCGATGGCCAGGAACACCGCCACCAGCGAGACGATGTGGTATCGGAAGTCGATCACGAGAGCAGGTTCTCCAGCCAGAACATGAAGCCGTCCCACTTGTCGACCAGCAGGTCGATGTAGATCTGCCCGGCCGTGGAGGCGGCCAGCGCCGCACCGATGGAGACCAGCGCGGCCAGGACGAGGACGACGAGGGTGAGGGTCGAGATGCGGCTGCGGTAGAGCCGGCTGACGCCCTTGGCGTCGACCAGCTTGCCGCCCAGCCGCAGCCGGGTGAGGAACGTGGAGGCCATGCCGCCGCGGCCCTTGTCGAGGAACTCGACGAGCGTGGCGTGGGTGCCGACGGCGACGATGAGCGCGGCGCCCTTCTCGTCGGCCAGCAGCATCGCGATGTCCTCGCTGGTGGCCGACGCGGGGAAGGTGATCGCGTCGACGCCCAGCTCCTGGACCCGCGGCAGCCCCGGCGCGCGGCCGTCGGCGTAGGCGTGCACGACGACCTCGGCCCCGCACCGCAGGACGTCGTCGCTCACCGAGTCCATGTCGCCGATGATCATGTCGGGCGTGTGCCCGGCCTCGATGAGCGCGTCGGCTCCGCCGTCGACGCCGATGAGCACCGGCCGGTAGTCGCGGATGTAGGACCGCAGCGCCTGCAGGTCCTCCTTGTAGTCGTAGCCGCGGACGACGATGAGCACGTGCCGGCCGTCGATCCGGGTGCGGACGTCGGGCACACCGACCCCGTCGAGCAGGAGCGCGCGCTCCCGCTTCATGTACTCCATCGTGTTGGCCGCGAACGCCTCGAGCTGGGTCGACAGCCCGGCGCGCGCCTCGGCCATCGCCTCGGCGATGGTGTCGGTCGTCTGCACGGTGCCGGTGGCCACCGCGGTGCCGTCGGCCCGGTACAGGGTGTCGCCGTCGAGGCGGACCTCCGCGCCCTCCTTGAGCGCGGTGAACACCTCCTTGCCGACCCCGTCCAGCAGCGGGATCCCCGCCTCGGCGATGATCCCCGGCCCCAGGTTGGGGTAGCGCCCGGAGATGCTCGGGGCGGCGTTGACGACGGCGGAGACCCCGCAGGCAACGAGGGAGTCGGCGCTGACCCGGTCGATGTCGACGTGGTCGATGACCGCGATCTCACCCGGCCGCAGCCGCTTGGTGAGGTTCTTCGTGCGGCGGTCGAGCCGGGCGGTGCCGGCCACGCCTGACACCTGCTCCTGGGCCCGGCCCCGTCGCAGGGTGCCGATGCGCATGGAGCCGATGCTGCCACGCACCCCTGCGGGCACCTCCCTCCGACGCGCAGCCGCGACGATCTGGTCACGCAGCGTGTGCGACACCACCGGGCAGCGACTCGCGCGCGACGGCCGCGGCGGTTCCCCTGCCGGACGGTCCGGGGCCGGTGTCTAGCGTGGCTGGCGTGACACACGGGGCGCCTGCAGTGAGCCACCCGGCAGTGACCCACCCGGCCGGGCCCGACGAGGACACCGAGGTCGCGGGTCCGTTGCCGGCGGTGCCCCGGCCGGGCGCGGTGCCCGCGGTGGCGCCCGGCCCGGATGGTGCGGCCACGCCGGTGTCCGACGGTGCCGGGGCGACCGGGTCACCCGCTCCGGCCGCCTCCCGCCTGACACCGGCCGACTCCTCCACGTCACCGTCCGCCACCCCCGCGGCACCGGCCGACCCCTCGGCAGCACCGGCCGCCTCCCCCGCGCGCCCGGCGGCCGAGCCGGCCGCCGAGGAGCTCCCGGCCCGCGGGCGACGGGGCCGGCGGGCCCTGCGGGGGCCGGGCCTGCGCGAGCGCCGCCGGCAGCAGACCCGGGCCCGGATCGTCGACGCCGCGGCCGAGCTGTTCGCCGAGCGCGGCTTCGACGCCGTCAGCGTGATGGAGATCGCGCAGCGCGCCGGTGTGGTGGAGAAGACGGTCTTCAACCACTTCCCGGTCAAGGAGGGCCTGGTCTTCGAGGCCGACCCGCCGATGCGCGCGGCGCTGCTGGACGCGGTCCGCCGGCGCCCCGCCGGGGAGTCGGTGTCCGCCGCGGCCGGCAGCTTCGTGGTGGCCGCGATGAGCGGCCTGGGGTCGGCCGAGGCCGCCAGCGGGGTCGCGGAGATGGCCGCGGTGATCCGCGGCAGCCGGACCCTGCAGGTGCGCGAGCGGGAGATCCTCGGGGAGCTGACGACCGCCCTGGCGGAGCTGATCACCGAGGAGACGGCGGCCGAGCCCGGCGCGCTGGAACCGTGGCTCGTCGCGCACGCGGTGCTCGGCCTCTACGCCGGCCTGCTGGAGCTGGCCCGCGACCGGGTGCTGGCCGGGGTCACCGGCCCGGCCCTGTCGACGGAGCTGCGGGCCCACGGCGAGCGTGGCCTGGCACTGCTGCAGTTCGGGCTGGCGGGGTACGCCAAGCGGCGCTGAGGGGCGCACGGGTGGCGCCCCGGCCGCTCACAGCTGCAGGGCGCGCAGCAGCTGGCCGGACCGGTCACCCGGGATGGCGTCGTCCCGGGTGAACAGGGCGACGGCGACCATGTACTCGGCCTCGCCGGCCCAGCCGCGGCCCTCGGCCACGATGCGCCGGATGTGGTCGGCCACCTTCGGCTCGGCGCTGTAGGGGCCGAAGTCCAGGCCCATCGCGAGGAAGTTGACGACGCGGTAGCCGAGGTCGGTGGCCGTGCCGAGCGTGGTGACCGGGTCGGAGTAGCTGGGCACGGCCACGATGACGTGGTCGTAGCCGGCCTTGAGAAGGGCCAGCGACAGGTCGTTCCCGTAGAACCCGCCCCACAGCTCCGGCATGCGGATGTCGCGGTCGGGCGCGGGGATGTAGGGCGGGTTGGAGATCACCGTCCGCGCCACGGGCCCGCCGGCGGAGTCGGCGCCGTCGAAGAAGTCCCCGAGCTCGACGGTGTACCGGTCGGCGACGCCACGGGCGGCGATGTTGGCGCGGGCCCGCTCCACCGAGGGCGCGCTGATGTCGAAGCTGCGCACCCGCAGCCCCGGGAGGCCGGCGACCGCGTCGGCGATCGCCGTGGCGTCACCGGTGCCCAGTTCCAGGACGCCGTCCCGTTCCCAGCCCAGCTGCTCCCGGTAGTGCTGGAGCAGCATGCAGACGCTGAAGCCGTAGTGCGCCGACTCGTCGGCGGAGGAGAAGCAGCTCACCGGGCGAGACCCGGGAGCGGGGCGGACGGTCCCGGGCGGTCGTCGTCGACCTGGTGTCGGTTGCGCACGACCGGCCCCTACCCCGCCCGCCCGGCCGCCACTCCTCGCAGCTCAGCGGGGTACGGCGGCCGGCGGGCGGCTCAGGACCGGGCCTGCGCCGCCACGGCCAGCAGCTCGCGCGCGTGCGCCTGCCCGGTGTCGCTGTCGGCCAGGCCGGACAGCATCCGGGCCAGCTCGCGCACCCGGTCCTCCTCGGCGACGGCCCGGATGTCGGTGGCGGTGACCCCGGCGCCCGCGTCGGGCGACTTGTCGACGACCAGGTGGGTGTCGGCGAACGCGGCCACCTGGGCCAGGTGCGTGACGACGACGACCTGGTGCCGGCGGGCGAGCCGGGCCAGCCGCCGGCCGATCTCCCCGGCGGCCTGCCCGCCGACGCCGGCGTCGACCTCGTCGAACACCATGACCGGCACGGGGTCGGCGCCGGCGAAGACCACCTCGATGGCCAGCATGACGCGCGAGAGCTCGCCGCCGGAGGCGCCCTTGTGCACCGGCCGCGGCGGCGCTCCGGGGTGGGCGGCCATGAGCAGCGCGACCTCGTCGACGCCCTCGGGGCCCGGGTCGTCGGGGTGGCTGTCGATGGCGAAGGACACCCGGGCGCTCTTCATCGCCAGCCCGGCGAGCTCCTCCCCGACCTGGGCGGCGAACCCGTCGGCGGCGGCCCGGCGGCCCGCGGAGACGGCCTGCCCGAGCTGGTCGACCTCGGTCCGCGCGGCGTCGCGCTCGGCGGCGAGCGCGGCCAGCGCGTCGTCGGAGACGTCGAGCTGGGCCAGCCGGCCGCGGCTGTCCTCGGCCCAGGCGAGCACGCCGGCCACGCCCTCGCCGGGGTCGGCGTACTTGCGCACCAGGGCGGTCAGCGCGGCGCGCCGGTCGAGCACCTCGGCCAGCCGGGCCGGGTCGGCGTCGAGGTCGGCGACGTACCCGGCGAGCTGGCCGGCCACGTCGGAGACCACGGCGACGGCGTCGGCGAGGTCCTGGGCGAGCAGGACGAGCGCCGGGTCCCCGGAGGCGGCCAGCGCGCGCTCGGCGAGAGCGAGCGCGGCCGAGGCGTCCTGCGGCAGCTCCCCTCCCCCGCCGAGGTCGCCGGTGACGTCCCCGACCAGCGCCAGCCGGGCCTCGTCGGCGGCGCCGCGCAGCGCGTCGGCGTCCCCGAGCCGGCGGGCGAGGGCGTCCAGCTCCTCGTCCTCACCCGGCTGCGGCGCGACCCCGTCGATCTCCTCCAGGCCGTGCCGGAGGACGTCGGCGGCCTGCGCGAGCTCGCGGGCCTGTCCCTGCCGGCGCTCGAGGTCTGCGGCGAGCTCCCGCCAGCGGCCGTGGGCGGCGCGGTAGCGCTCGAGCAGGGCCAGGTGCTCGGCCCCGGCGTAGCGGTCCAGCGCCCGGCGCTGCTCGGCCGGGCGGGACAGCCGCAGCTGGTCGCTCTGCCCGTGCACGGCCAGCAGCCCCTCGGCCAGCTCGGCGACGACGCCGACCGGCACGCCGCGCCCGCCCAGGTGCGCGCGGGAGCGGCCCTCGGCGCTGACGGTGCGGGCGAGGATGAGGCTGCCGTCGTCGTCGGGCTCGGCGCCGGCCTCGGCGGCGCGCTCCCACACCGGCGAGTCGGCGGGCAGCGACAACCGGCCCTCGACTCCGGCGCGGCCGTTGGCCCGGACCCGGCCGGGGTCGGCGCGGCCACCGAAGAGCAGGGTCAGGCCGGTCACGACCATGGTCTTGCCGGCGCCGGTCTCGCCGGTGACGACGGTCAGGCCCGGGCCGAGCTCGAGCGTGACGTCGTCGATGGCCCCCAGCCCGCGGATGCGGAACTCGGTGAGCCGGCCCAGCGCCGGTCCGGGTGCGGCCGCGGGGGCCGGGGCGGCCGCCGCGCGCGGCGCGCGCTCACGCGTGGTCGCGCGCGGCACCGGTCACCTCCGCCCCACCGTCGGGGGCCGCGACGGCGTCGCGGGTCAGCACGTCACGGGTGAGCACGTTGCGGGTCCCCGTCGGGGCCTCGTGCCCGGGGCCGTGCGCGCGGGCGTCGCGGAAGCCGCGCACCGGGAGCCCGAACTTGGCCACCAGCCGGTCGCCGAAGCTGGTCGCGTGCACGCGGGCGATCCGCACCGAGCGGGCGGCGCGGCGCACCTCGACCCGGCCGCCGTCGGGCACGTCGAGGGCACGCCGCCCGTCGGCGGAGACGCGCGCCCGGTTGCCGTCGGGCGGGATGGCGACGGTGAGCACCGAGTCGGGGCTGGTGACCAGCGGGCGGGCGAACAGGGCGTGCGCGTTGGTGGGCACCAGCAGCAGCGCCTCGACGTCGGGCCACACGACCGGCCCGCCGGCGGAGAAGGCGTAGGCGGTGGACCCGGTGGGGGTGGCGAACAGCACCCCGTCGCAGCCGAAGCTGGTGAGCGGGCGGCCGTCGATGCCGATGACGACGTCGAGCACCCGGGAGCGCTCGGCCTTCTCGACCGAGATCTCGTTGAGCGCCCAGGTTCCGCCGACGACGGCGCCGGACGCGTCGAGCACGTCGACCTCGATGGCCAGCCGCTTCTCGACCGAGTACTCGCAGCGCTCGATCGCCGCGAGGGTCTCCTCGACCGCCTCCGGCTCCGTCTCGGCGAGGAAGCCGACCCGGCCCAGGTTGACCCCCATCAGCGCCGCGTTGCTGTAGCGCGCGAGCTCGGCGGCGCGCAGGAAGGTGCCGTCGCCGCCGAAGACCATGACGATCTCGGCGCCGCGCGCGGCCTCGGCCCCGGCCGGCACCACCTCGGCGCCGTCGATGGCCAGGTCCTCGGCCTCGTCGTCGAGGACGCGCACGGTGATGCCGGCGGCGGCGAGCCGGTCGGCGGAGCTGCGGGCCAGGTCCACGATGTCGCTCCGGCCGGTGTGCACGGCCAGGAGCACGTGCCGGGCCCCGCCGGTGCTCCACGTGGCCGCGATGCCGTCTGTCACGTCGCCTCCCTCTCCCGATGTCGACTGTGCCGCGCGCCGTCCCGCCGCGCGCGTGGGGCTGCCGGGCCGCTCACCGCGGGCCCTCCTCGACCGCGCGCTGCACGTCCTCCTCCGCCGGGGGGCCGGCGTCGCGGCGCAGGTGGAGGAAGAACTCGACGTTGCCCGCCGGCCCGGGCAGCGGGCTGGCGACCACGCCGGCGGTCCCCCAGCCGAGCGCGGCGGCGGCGTGGGCGACCTCCAGCACGGCGGCGGCGCGGTGGGCGGGGTCGCGGACGACGCCTCCGGCGCCCAGCCGCTCGCGGCCGACCTCGAACTGCGGCTTGACCATCGGCAGCAGGTCGGCGGCGGCGGTGGCGCACGCGGTCAGCGCGGGCAGCACCAGGCGCAGGGAGATGAACGACAGGTCGGCCACGACCAGGTCGGCCGGGCCGCCGATCTGCTCCGGCGTCAGGGAGCGGACGTTGGTGCGCTCGTGCACGTGGACCCGGTCGTCGGTGCGCAGGGACCAGGCCAGCTCCCCGTACCCGACGTCGACGGCCACCACCTCGGCCGCGCCGCGGCGGAGCAGGACGTCGGTGAAGCCGCCGGTGGAGGCGCCGGCGTCCAGCGCCCGCCGCCCCTCGACGGGCACGCCCAGGGCGTCGAGCGCGCCGATGAGCTTGTGCGCGCCGCGCGAGACCCAGCGGGGCTCGTCGGGGTCGGTGCGGACGACGACCGGCGTGCCCGCCTCGACCCCGGTGGCCGGCTTGGTCGCCGCGCGCCCGGCGACGGCGACCCGGCCCTCGGCGATCAGGGCGACGGCGTGCTCGCGGGAGCGGGCCAGGCCCCGCCGCACGAGCTCGGCGTCGAGCCGGCTGCGGCGTGCCATCAGAGCTGGTCGATCGTGCGCAGCTCGCGCTCGAGCCGGGCGTGCTCGGCCTCGAAGAGCTCCACGTGCTCCGTCACCGGGCGCGCGTCCAGACCGGCGAAGCGCGCCGCGTCCCCGGCCGGGCCGCCGGTGGGCGGGGCGACCGGGCCACCGGGCGGCCCGGGCACGGGACGCGGCCGGCTCGGCTCGGTCATCGCGGTCGCCTCTCGCAGTGGTCGGGGTGGGTGGCCTGCGCGGCCGCCCGGTCGATGTGGTGGGCTCGGGGCCCGGCTGCGAGGTTACCGGCCGGGGGCGACGGGGACGGCCGCGTCGGCGGGCGCTGCCCCGTCTCCCGGCCGGGCACCGCACCGGTGGTCTCCCCGGACCGCGCAGCACGATCGGCCGGCGACCGCCGGCACCGACGACGAGGAGGACCACCCCGGTGGCGACGATCGAGCAGTGCATGACCGCGCTCCAGGGGGTCCTCGGCGACCTCGCGGCGAAGCCGGCGGCCCAGGGCCTGGACCGGTCGCTGTCCTGCCGGTTGCCGGACCTGGGGCAGGTGCTGCGGGGCCGGCTGGCCGCCGGTGCCGTGCGCGACCTGCAGGCGGAGGAGGAGACCGCCGGGGGGCCCAAGGCCGACATCCGGCTGACGATGAGCAGCGACGACCTGGTCGCCCTCACGCAGGGGCAGCTGTCCTTCGCCCCGGCGTGGGCCTCGGGCCGGGTCAAGCTGGAGGCCGGGCTGCGGGACATGCTGCGGCTGCGCTCGCTGCTCTGACCCGGCTCGTCAGCCGCCGTCCAGACCCCACCGTCGCAACGCCTCCCGTGACGCCTCGTCGGCCGCCTCGACCGTGACCGCGGCGGGCTGCCCGGGCGAGGAGGACCAGGCGGCCACGCACAACGCCCGCAGCCCGTCCAGCCCGTCCTTCCCGTCCAGCCCGTCCCCGTCGGTGCCGTCCCCGCCGGTGCCCCAGGTGCCGTCCCCGCCGGTGCTCCCGCGGCCGGCGCCGTCCCGGGCCGTGCCCGTCGGAGTCGGCGCACCGCCGGCCCGGCCCAGCAGCAGCCGGCCCTCCACCGCGCGCGCCGTCCACGCGCCGCACCGCCAGCCGCCCTCGGTTCGATCGACGGCGGGATGCGCGGTCAGCAGACCGCCGCAGTCGGGCGCGAGGAGATCGGGACGTCGGTCCGGGGCGGCGGCGAGGAGGGTGGCCGGCGTCGTGACCCCGCTGAGCACCAGCAGGCTGGCCGCCCCCACCCGCCGGGCCCCCTCGATGTCGGTGTCGAGCCGGTCGCCCACCACCAGCGGCGTGCGCGCGCCGGTGCGGCGGACGCACTCGGCGTGCATCGCCGGGTCCGGTTTGCCGGTGACGAGGGGGTCCTGTCCGGTCACCCCGGCGACGACGCCGACCATGGCGCCGTTGCCGGGCAGCGGGCCACGCGGCGAGGGGATCGTCGCGTCCGTGTTGGTGGCGACGTGCCGCGCCCCGGCCCGCACCGCGACGACCGCCTCCGCCAGCGCGGTCCAGCCCACGTCGCGCCCGTAGCCCTGCACGACGGCGACCGGACCGTCCTCGGCCTGCTCGACGACCGTCAGGCCGGCGGCGCGGAGGGCGACGGCCACCCCGGGACCGCCGACGGCCAGCACCCGGGCGCCGCTGCCCCACTGCTGCGCGACCACCGTGGCCGCGGCCTGCGAGCTGGTGATCACGTCGTCCGCCGCGGCGGGCACCCCGAGTTCGGTCAGGTGGTCCGCGACCTCCTCCGGCGTCCGCGCGGCGTTGTTGGTCACGAAGCCCAGCCGCATGCCCGCGTCCCGGGCGGCGGCCAGCGCCTGGGGTACGCCCGGCACCGCGTGGGGCCCCACGTAGACCACCCCGTCGAGGTCGAGCAGCGCCACGTCGTGGACGGTCGTCGGTGGCCGGGCGCTGCCCGCGGCCAGCGGCACGGTGGCACCCGGACCAGCGGCACCCGGACCGGCGGCACCCGCCCCGGCGGGCGTCGTCCCGCTCACCGGGCACCCCGGGTGCGGCGGGCGCGGACGCCACGGAGCTCGCGGGCGTAGTGGCCGAGGTCCGGCCGCAGCGCCACGGCGAGAGCCAGGTGCTCGGCGGCCAGCTCGAGCTCCCCGGCGCGGCTGGCGGACAGCCCCAGCCCGAAGTGGGCGTAGTCGTCGGCCGGGTTGACCGCGATGAGCCGGGTGAAGCCGTCGATGGCCTCCCGGAACCGGCCGGCGTCGTACTGGGCGCGCGCCAGCGCCTCCTGCAGGCTGCGCGACCCCGGCTCGGCCTCGACCGCCCGGGCCAGCAGGGTCGCCGCCGCGGCGGGGTCGCCGCTGGACAGCAGCTGCAGCCCCCGCTGGTACCACTCGTAGACGCCGCCCTCGGGCGTGCCCGTCTCGGTCAAGGCCCAGCCTCCCGTCCGGGCGGTGCCGCCCACGACCCCCGTCGCATCCCGCCGCGCCGGTCGCGCGCGGCGGACCACCACGGGCCGCTCCTACGATCTGCGCTGTGCCCCCGTCGCGCCCTCCGTCCCCGGCCGCCGGGGCGACGGGCCTGGAGGTGCGGCCCTTCCGGGCGTTGACCTACCGGCGACACGACCCCGGGCACCTGGCCCGGGTCAGCTCGCCAGCCTACGACCTGGTGACCGCCGAGGCCCGTCACCGGCTGGCGGCCGCCGACCCGCACAACGTGGTCCGGCTGATCCTCCCCGACCCGGGCGACACCACCCCGGACGACGACGGGCCCGCCGACCAGGGGCCTCCCGGCAGCGGGGGTCCCGCGGGCCGCCGGCCGGCGGACGGACCCGCCGGTGTCGTCGCCCACGCGGCCCGCACCCTGCGGCGCTGGCAGGCCGACGGCGTGCTGGAGCGTGACCCGCGGCCGGCGCTGTGGCTGTACGAACTGCAACCGGCGGACGGGTCGCCGGCGACCGTGGGCTGGCTCGGCGCGGTGTCGGTGCCGCCGCCGGGCTCCTCCGCCGTCCTGCCGCACGAGGACACCTTCCCCGCCGCGGTCGAGGGCCGGCGCGCGCTGCTGGCGGCCACGGAGACCGATCTGGAACCGATCGTGCTGGCGCACGACCCCGACGCGGACGTGGCCGCTCTGACCGCCGCGTCCCGGGGCGCCGAGCCGGACCGGGTGGTCACCGACGCCGACGGGGTCACCCACCGCCTGTGGCGGGTCACCGACCCCGGGACGCTGCGCGACGTGCAGGCCGGTCTCGCCCGCACGGACGCCGTCATCGCCGACGGGCACCACCGCTTCGCCGCGGCACAGGCCCACGCGCGGGACGCAGGCGCCGCCGGGGAGCAGCCCGCGGTGCTGGCGTTGGTGACCCCGATGGGACCCGGCGGGTTGCGCGTCGAGCCCATCCACCGGGTCGTGCCCGGCCTGGGCCTGGACGCGGCGGCGGCCGCGGCGGGCCACGGGTTCCGGGTCAGCCGGCGGCACGTGCCCGACCGCGCCGCTCTGGTGGCCGCGGTGCGTGCGTGGCAGGCCGACCCCGCAGGCAGCGGCTACCTGCTGACCGACGGCCGCGGCCTGCTGCACCTGGACGAACCGTCCGACGACGTCCGCGCGGCCGTACCGACGGAGTCCCCGCCCGCCTGGCGCCGGCTTGACGTCGTCCTGGCCCACCACGGCCTGTTCGGGCGGCTGTGGGGGCGCGGGGACGGTCCGGACGACGTCCTCGTGGCTCACGATCTGGACCAGGCCCTCGCCGGTGCCGCCGAGCGGGACGGGGTGGCCGTGCTCCTGCGGGCGCCCTCCCCCGCCGACGTGGCCGCCGTGGCGCGCGCCGGAGCGCGCATGCCGCGCAAGTCCACCCTCTTCGTGCCCAAGCCGAGGACCGGGCTCGTCCTGCGCCCGCACACCGACTGACCGGTCGCGGTCGGCGGTCACGCCGTCGCGCTCGCCGACCCGCCCGACAGCCGGCTGACCTTGCGACCGCGCCGGCAGGCGACCTCGACCATCGACGCCGTGCCAGTCGGTGTCCGCCAGAACCGGCGTTGCAGTGCGCCCTCGACCTCGATGAGGTCCCCCGGCTCCCACGCACCCACCCGCCGTTGCAGAGCGCGGTCGGAGGTGACGCACTGCAGCACGTCCACCTTGGGCCCGCGGACGGGTGGGTCCGGGCGGCGCACGGTCAGGCGGAAGGTCACCACGGTGTCCCCGCTGGGGAGGACGCGGTGCTCGGCGGGCGCGGCCATGCGCCCTCGCAGCACCACGTCGTTCCGGTCGATCACTGCGACGCTCATGGGGACAGCGTCGGGGTGCGGAGCCCGGTCGTCCCTCCCGCGGCAGCGGCTGTGGACGCGGGTCGCCCATGTGGACGGCCGGGCCGGGACCGTCGGTGCCCCGTGCAGGGCACCGACGACCCCGGTCAGTCGCGGGGAGCCGGGTCCGCCTCGTCGTCCCCGGTCTCGCCCAGCAGTTCGGCGACCTCGGCCTCGATGTCGGCGTCGGACGTCCCGGGGAGGTCGAGCGGGTCGTCGTCGTCCTCACCGGGGTCGCCCTCGGGGTCGCTCCCGGGCTCGTCGTCGGCAGCCTCCGCCACGGCCCGGTCCGCGTCGCCGGTCGGGAGCTGGACGGCAGCGTCCGGCCACTCCTCCTCACCGAAGGCGACGTCGTCGTCCTCGTCGGGCTGCGCCGCCGCCACCGCCTCCTGCCAGCGCTGCGCCCGGTCGTCGCCCGCGGCCACGAGGAGGTCGGCGTAGGCGGAGGCCAGCCGCAGGACGGACTCGTCGGCGAGATCGACCTGCTCGAGACGGGGACGGCCTCCCAGCGCGTCCTCGATGACCAGCACCGCGGCGGCGACCTCCCCCATGTCCGCGCGCGCACCGGCCTCCACGAGCCGCAGCTCCAGCACCTCGTCGGCCGGAGCACCCTCGCTGAGCGCCTCGCGCACCAGCCGGAGGGCGACCTCGGGGCGGCCCAGCGCGCGCTCGCAGTCCGCGAGCACCGCGCGGTACCCCTCGTCCCCGCTCATCCGGCGGTACGCCCGCAGCTCGCGGGACGCCTCGGCGTAGTCGCCGGCGTGGTAGGCGGCGACGCCGACGGCCTCCCGGACGGCGGCGATCCGTGAGGCCCGGTCCCGCGCGGCGCGCGCGTGCGCGAGGGCCGTCTCCGGGTCCTCGTCGACCAGCGTGCCGGCGACGACCAGGTGCGCAGCGACCTTCTGCGCGTTGCGCGGCTCCAGGCTGCGGAGGGCACCGCGCACGGCGGGGTCCAGGTCCCGGGGGTCGGCCCACTCGGGGACCTCGGGACCGACCGGCATCGGCGGCGTGCGCTCGGTGTCCCGGGGACGGCCGCCGCGCTCGGCGCCCGGGCGGCGATCACCACGGGCGGGGGCCCGGCGCTCCGTCGAGGGACGACGCTCCCGCCAGTCCCCACCACCGGCAGCCCGCTCAGCGGAGGGACGACGCTCCCGCCAGTCCCCACCACCGGCACCCCGCTCAGCGGAGGGACGACGCTCCCGCCAGTCCCCACCACCGGCACCCCGCTCAGCGGAGGGACGACGCTCCCGCCAGTCCCCCTCCGAGGCCCCACGGCGCGGACGGACCCGGCCGGCCGCACCCGACGCGCGGAACGGGCGCCCCGACCCCTCACCCGGACGCCCTCCGGACGTTTCGTCACGGCGCCAGGGAGCTCGCTCCCCCGCGGCGCGAGGCCGCCCGGCCCCGCCGCCGTCACGGCTTCCGCGCCCCTCCGGACGCGGACCGCGCCCGCCCTCAGGACGGCCCCGCCCCGCCACGCGATCACGGCCGCCACGGTCGGCTCCCGGACGGCCACCGGACGGCGTCCGGTCCTGCCAGCCCGCCCGTCCTCCGGCGCCCTCACGGTCGTCCCGGCGAGGGCGGTCGTCGCGCCGCGGTCCGTCGTATCGACCAGGCGCCCCCGCCCGCGCGGACCGGTCGGTCCCGCGGGGGTCCCCGCTCCCGCGGCGATCACGTGCTCCCCGGGCACCACTGGAGCCGCGAGGCTCCCCGGAGTCGCGCGACGCGCCTCCGCGCGCCTGGCGGTCCTCCCACGAGCGGTCACCGGTGGGCCGCTGACCCCTGTGCCCGTCGCGGCGTGCGGATCCGCCGGCCCGCTCGCCACCGCCGGTCCCACGGTTGCCCTGACCCGCACGGGGGCCGCTGCGCTGCGGGCGCCCGGCTCCTCCGCTGCGTCCGTCGCGGGAGCCACCGTCTCGTCGCGGTCCAGTCATGGGGGTGTCGACACCTCGTCGTCAGTAGGCGCACGCACGGCGCGCGGTAATGGCTGTAGAACACGAGCGAATGGCCAGGACAACGCAGAAACGGGGGCCGGAGCCTGTGGCTCCGACCCCCGTTCTGGAATGGTTGTCCGGCGGCGTCCTACTCTCCCACCCCGTCTCCAGGGCAGTACCATCGGCGCTGAGAGGCTTAGCTTCCGGGTTCGGAATGGGACCGGGCGTTTCCCTCTCGCCATGACCGCCGTAACTCTGTGAACTTGTCGACCCACATGGGGGTCGTTCGTTCAGAGCTGCACAGTGGACGCGTTCGTGTCTTCAACGCGGCAGACACACGGAGTGTGTTCGTGGTCGTGAAGGAGGTTGTGTGGTCAAGCCCTCGGCCTATTAGTACCGGTCAGCTCCACATCTTGCGATGCTTCCACTTCCGGCCTATC
>NZ_JBJGZP010000027.1:0-48919 GCF_054050555.1 Blastococcus sp. SYSU D00695
CCCCCCCCCCCCCCCCCCCCCCCCCCCCCCCCCCCCCCCCCCCCCCCCCCCCCCCCCCCCCCCCCCCCCCCCCCCCCCCCCCCCCCCCCCCCCCCCCCCCCCCCCCCCCCCCCCCCCCACGACAGCTCAGGAGACGACGGCGCGGACGATCTCGGCGATGCGCTCCTCCGTCGCTGCGTCGAGGGTCTCGAAGTACCAGGCCGCCGGCATCAGGGCTCCGTCCGCGCCGCCTGCGGGCCGGAAGTCCGCCTTCTCGGTGATCGCGAGGTTGAGGCGCTCGTCGTTGCGCAACGTCACCAGTGCCGGGGCGCCCGGTGAGAGGGCGTATGCCGGCATCCCGTACCAGATCCGCGGCTTCAGCGCGGGCGCGGTGGCCACGATGATCTCGTGCACGCGCTGCACGATCGACCGCCGCGGCTCGTCCATCCCCGCGATCTTGTCGATCACCTGGGCGAGGTTCTTCTCGTCCTTCGACGACATGCCATGTCCTCTCGTCGACCGATGCCAGGCATCGGCGCAATGAAGTCGGCGCATCAGCGCGCCGCACCCCATCCGGACATGTCCTGAGGTGCTCAGGCCTCTCCGCGATGATTCACGTGGTCTGCCACGTGGAAGCGCAGTCGGTGGCGTACCACCGCGGTCAGGCTACTGGCATGCGGACGGATCTGATCATCCGGTCGGCAGACCCCGTCACACGTTGAAGCGGAACTCCACCACGTCGCCGTCGGCCATCACGTACTCCTTGCCCTCCATGCGGACCCAGCCGCGGGCCTTCGCCTCGGCCATCGACCCGGCCTCCATGAGGTGGTCGAAGGAGACGATCTCGGCCTTGATGAAGCCGCGCTGGAAGTCGGTGTGGATGACACCGGCGGCCTGGGGGGCGGTGGCGCCGACCGGGATGGTCCAGGCGCGGGCCTCCTTCGGCCCGGCGGTCAGGTAGGTCTGCAGCCCGAGGGTGCGGAACCCGACGCGGGCGAGCTGGTCGAGGCCGGGCTCGTTCTGCCCGATCGACTCCAGCAGCTCCGCGGCCTCCTCGGCGGGCAGCTCGATCAGCTCGGACTCCGTCTGCGCGTCGAGGAAGATCGCCTCGGCCGGCGCCACGAGCGCGCGGAGCTCGTCGAGGAGCTCGGTGTTGCCCAGCTCGTCGGCGTCGACGTTGAAGACGTAGAGGAACGGCTTCGTGGTCAGCAGCGACAGCTCGCGCAGCGGCTCGGTGTCCACGCCGGCGGCGAACAGCGTCTGCCCCGTGTCCAGCACCTCGGCTGCGGCGACGGCGGCGGCGTGCAGCGCGGCGCGCTCCTTGTCCTTGCGCGCCTCCTTCTCCAGCCGCGGGATCGCCTTCTCCAGCGTCTGCATGTCCGCGAGGACGAGCTCGGTGTTGATCGTCTCGATGTCGTCCTTCGGCGACACCTTGCCCTCGACGTGGACGACGTCGGGGTCGGTGAACACGCGGATCACCTGGCAGATCGCGTCGCTCTCGCGGATGTTGGCCAGGAACTTGTTGCCCAGGCCCTGCCCCTCGCTGGCGCCGCGCACGATGCCTGCGATGTCCACGAACGAGACCGTTGCCGGGATGACCTTCTGCGACGAGAACACCTCGGCCAGCCGGTCCAGCCGCGGGTCGGGGACGCCGACGACGCCGACGTTGGGCTCGATCGTGGCGAACGGGTAGTTCGCCGCCAGGACGTCGTTCTTGGTCAGCGCGTTGAACAGGGTCGACTTGCCGACGTTGGGCAGACCGACGATCCCGATGGTGAGACTCACGGGAGACCAGCGTACGGGGCGCCGCGGACACCCGAGGACGGTCGCGGCGCTCGCGTCGACGCGGCTGCCGGGCCCTGCCACCATCCCCGGTCATGCGCGCCTCCACCGCCGCCGTCGGTCTCGCCGCCCTCACCGCCGGGGTCGTCGTCGCCCGCCGCCGCGCCGCCCGCCCCGCCACGCCGGCCGCCGGGCCGACCGCCACGCCCCCGCCCCCGCCGCGCGGACGGACCCGCACCGTCACCACCGAGGACGGCGTCGCCCTGCACGTCGAGGTCTTCGGCGCGGAGCGGCCGGCGGCGACCGTCGTCCTCGCGCACGGCTACGTGCAGTCCTCGCGGCTGTGGGCCGGCCAGGTCCGCGACCTGCTCGACGCCCGGCCGGACCTGCAGGTGGTCGTCTACGAACACCGCGGCCACGGCGACTCGGGGCCGACGACGCGCGACCGGGCCACCATCGAGCAGCTCGCCCGCGACCTCGCCCGGGTGCTGGAGGAGGCCGTCCCGGCCGGGCCCGTCGTCCTCGGCGGCCACTCCATGGGCGGCATGACGGTGATCGCGCTCGCCGAGCAGCGGCCCGGGCTGTTCGGCGACCGCATCGCCGGAGTCGCGCTGGTCGGCACCAGCTCCGGCGGGCTGGACGCCGTCACCTACGGGCTGCCGGCGCCGGTCGCCCGCGCCGTCAAGAAGCTGCTGCCGGTGCTGAACGAGCGTGCGGTGAAGGCCGAGCTGGCCGGGAAGCCGCGCGCGGTCGGCCGCCTGGACATGTGGCTCATCTTCAGCGGCACGGCGGACGCGGCCGACATCGCCGCCGCGACCGAGGTGCACCGCCGGACGACGGCCGAGACCGTCGCCGCGTTCATGCCCACGTTCTCCGACCACGACCGCGCCGAGGCCCTCGCGGCGCTGCGCGCGGTGCCGGTGCTGATCGCGGTGGGCGACGCCGACCGGCTGTGCCCGGTCGAGCACAGCCGCACCATGGCCGCGGCCCTGCCGGACGCCGAGCTCGCCGTGTTCCCCGGGGTCGGGCACATGGTGCAGATGGAGCGACGGCGCGCGGTCAGCGACCGCCTGCTGGCGCTGGTGGACCGGGCGCTGCAGCGCTCGTCCCGCCCGGCCGCGACCGCCTGAGCGGTCGGGCCGGGCGGGCGGCGGCTCAGGCCGCCAGCGCCGCCTCGATGTCCCCGGCGATCCGGTCGGGGGCCACGGTCGGCTCGTAGCGGCGGATGACCTCGCCGTCGCGGCCGACGAGGAACTTGGTGAAGTTCCACTTCACCTCGTCGGTGCCGATCGTGGCGGGGTTGCCCCGGGCGATGTGCTCGTAGAGGCCGGGCGCGGTCTCGGCAGAGAAGTCGCCGGGGTCGGCGGCGCGCAGGTGGGTCCACAGCGGGTGCGCGCCCGCGCCGTTGACGTCGACCTTGGCGAACACCGGGAAGGTGACGCCGTACTGCGTGGAGCAGAACTCCTGGATCTCCGCGTCGGTCCCCGGCTCCTGGCCCATGAACTGGTTGGACGGGAAGCCGAGCACCTCCAGCCCCTGCTCCCGGTAGCGCGTGTACAGCTCCTGGAGCCCCTCGTACTGCGGCGTCAGCCCGCACTTGCTGGCGGTGTTGACGACGAGCAGCACCTTCCCCGCGTAGTCGCCGAGGCGCTGGGTGGAGCCGTCGGCGGTCTCGACGGTGAAGTCGTGGGTCGTCATGCGGGGGTCCTCTCGGATCGGGGCTGCTGCTCCCGCAGAAGCCCCGCCACCCGCTCCCGTGTTCCCGTCAGCCCAGGTCCTTCGCCATCCGCACGCGGGTCAGCTCCACGCCGTCCACCGCCACGGTCTCCACCTCGACCTCGCGGAACCCCGCCCGGGCGAACACCGGCGCCGCCCGCCACGAGGCGTGCGTGACCAGCTCGGCCAGCCCCTCCGCGCGGGCCAGCGACTCGACCTCGGCCAGCAGCGCCCGCGCCACCCCGCGCCCGCCCGCGGACGGCGCGACGAACAGCTGGTCCACCTCGCCGGGCACCAGCCCGTCGACCGGCGCCACCGCCAGCGAGGCGAAGCCGGCCGGGCCGCCGTCCACCTCGGCGACGAGCACGACCGTCACCTCGACGTAGCGCGCGTGGGCCTCCTCGGTGCGCCGGCGGGCCCACACCGCCCGCTGCGCCGGCGTGTAGTGCTCCGCCGCCGACACCTCGATCGCCGCCCGGCTGATCGCGGCGAGCCCGGCGGCGTCCTCGGTCCGCGCCCGGCGGACGACGACGCTCACGCGCCCGGCCGCGGCAGCAGCCCGCGCTCCACCGCGACCATCACCGCCCGGGTGCGGTCGTCGACGCCGAGCTTGGCGAACAGCCGCAGCAGGTGGGTCTTCACCGTCGCCTCCCCGATGAACAGCTCCCGGCCGATGTCGGCGTTGGTCAGCCCACGCGCGACCCCGGCCAGCACCTCCAGCTCGCGCGCGGTCGGCTCCTCCACCGCCGGGGCGCGCATCCGCGACACCAGCCGCGCGGCCACCGGCGGCGCCAGCACCGTCTCCCCGCGGGCGGCGGCGCGCACGGCGTCGGCCAGCTGCGGCAGCGGGGCGTCCTTGAGCAGGTAGCCGGTCGCGCCGGCGGCCACCGCGCGGACGATGTCGGCGTCGGTGTCGTAGGTGGTCAGCACCAGCACCCGCACCCCGGGGTGCGTGGCCGCCAGCCGCTCGATCGCCGTGACGCCGTCCATCCGCGGCATGCGCAGGTCCATGAGGACGACGTCCGGCGCCAGCTCCGCGACCCGCGCCAAGGCCTCCGCGCCGTCACCGGCCTCGCCGACCACATCGAGGTCGGGCTGGGCGTCGAGCCAGCCGACCAGCCCGCCGCGCACCACCGGGTGGTCGTCGACGACCAGCACCCTGATCCCGCTCACGATCCCGGCACCCGCACGGTCACCCGCGTCCCCTCTCCCGGGGCGGAGGCCACGTCGACCTCACCGCCCACCTGCTCCGCCCGCCCGCGCAGCCCCTCCAGGCCGGCGCCGGTGACCGCCGCCGGGTCGAAGCCCACGCCGTCGTCCTCCACGTGCACCGACACCACACCGGCGAGCCGGGAGACGCGCACCACGACGGCGGAGGCGCCGGCGTGCCGGCGGACGTTGGTCAGCGCCTCCTGCGCCCCGCGCAGCAGCACGACCTCCTCGTCGCGGCGCAGCGCCACCCCCTCCCCCAGCGCGGCCGTGTCGACCCGCACCCGCAGGCCGGTCTCGCGGGCGAACCGCTCGGCCAGCCGCTGCAGCGCCTCCAGCAGCGTCGACCCGTCCAGCGCCACCGGCCGGAACGCGGCGACGACCGCGCGCGCCTCGGCCAGGTTGTCGCGGGCAACCTCCTCGATGAGCCGCAGCCGCTCCCCGGCCGCGGCCGGGTCGGTGTCCACCTGGGCGGCCGCGGTCTGCGCCAGGACGACGATGCTCGTGTAGCCCTGCGCGAGCGTGTCGTGCACCTCGCGGGCCAGCCGCTCCCGCTCCTCCATCACCCCGCGCTCCCGCTCGACGGTGGCCAGCTCCGAGCGGGTGCGCTCCAGCGACGCGATCAGCTCGCCCCGCTCGGCGCTCTGCTGCAGCACCCGGCTGATCCACAGGCCCAGCGCCAGGCTGAACAGCAGCCCGATCCCCGCCTCCCGCGCCACGTCGCCGGCGGCACGGCCCGACGTCCCGGCGACCACCGGGCCCACCGCCCCGGCGGCGGCGAGCAGGACCGTCCAGGCGACCCCCACCCGCCGGCCCTGCACGGCGAACCAGACCTGCGGGTAGGCGAGGAAGAGCAGGAACAGCAGCCGGGGCGCCAGCCAGCCGAGGACCCCGAACGCGGTCACCAGCACGACCAGGTAGACCAGGCTGCGCGCCGGCCGGCCACCGCCGATCGCCGGCCCGCCCGCGACCGCGTAGGCCACGGCGAGCACCGCCAGCACCGCCAACGCCGGGCCGCGGGCGCCGTCGTCGACCGCGTCGCCGGTCAGCACCGTCAGCAGGGCCAGCCCCCACAGCAGCGCCGAGATGACGTGCATCCCGACGACGGTCGCCCGCCAGCCGCGCGCGGACAGCGGTGCACCGCCGCCGTCCTCCCGCGGGGGGAGGACGGCGGCGGCGAGGCGGGCCGACCACGTCATGCCGGGCGCCGCCAGCGGAAGGTCCGGGCGCAGATCACGGCCCCGATGATCACCCATCCGGCCAGCACCGCGGCGGTCAGGCCGTGCTCCCACGTGCCGGCCGGCTCGACCGCGGCGGCGCCGTCGGGCAGGAACACCGACCGCATGCCCTGCACCATCCACTTCAGCGGCAGCAGGGAGGCGACCTGCTGCATCCAGCCGGGCAGCTCGGAGTACACGAAGAAGACGCCGGAGAAGAACTGCAGGACGACGGCGGAGGCGGTGATGCCGTTGCCGATCGCCCGCGAGCTGCCGCCCAGGGCCGAGACCGCGATGCCGAGCACCGTGCCGGCGGTGGCCCCCAGGACGACGACCCAGCCGAAGGTCGCCCAGCGCGCGGGGTCGGTCGGCAGCGGCACGTCGAACACCGTCGTGGCGACGGTCAGCAGCACGGCCAGCTGGGCCACGGTGGTGACCAGCACCTGGCCGGCCTTGCCCGCGAAGTAGCCGACCGGCGGGGTGCCCAGCGTCTGCAGCCGGGCGAGGTCGCCGCGCTCGCGCTCCTCGGCGATGCCGGTGCCGACGGCCTGGAAGCTGGTCAGCAGGATGCCGGTGGCGGCGATCCCGGCGAGGAAGTACTGCGCGAAGGGCACGCCGCTGGGGGTGTCCTGGTCCTCGAACACCGACGCGAAGATCAGCAGCATCACGACCGGGTAGGCGAAGGCGAACAGCACCTGCGCCGGGTCGCGCAGGAACAGCCGCAGCTCCAGCCGGGTGCGGGCGAGGCCGATGGCGGCGGCCGACGGCGGGGCCGGGCGGGTGGTCGCGGGCGCGAGGACGGCGGTCATCGGGAGGCTCCCTGGGGGTCGGCGGTGACGGCGGCGGGATCGGTCCCGACCAGGCGGAGGTAGACCTCCTCCAGGTCGGGGCGGGTGACGGTCAGGCCGGGGACCTCGCCGGCCGGGTGCGCGGCCAGCAGGTCGCGCAGGACGGCGGCGGGTTCGGCGGTGAGCACCTCCCGCGGCGCGCCGGCCTCGGTCCAGCGGACGGTGGCGGTGCGGCGCAGCTCGGCGCCGAGCTCACCGGGCGGCGCGACCTCGACCAGCCGGCCGCCGGCCAGCACCCCGACGCGGTCGGCCAGGTGCGCGGCCTCGTCGAGGTAGTGGGTGGTGAGCAGCACCGTCGTCCCGCTGTCGCGCATGCTGCGGACGAGCGCCCAGAACTGCCGGCGGGCGACGGGGTCCATCCCGGTGGTCGGCTCGTCGAGGAACACCAGCTCCGGGCGGCCCTGCACGCCGAGGGCGACCTCCAGCCGCCGGCGCTGGCCGCCCGACAGCCGGTCCACGCGCCGGCCGGCGGCCTCGGTGAGCCCGACCGCGTCCAGCAGCTCGGCGGTGTCGCGCGGGACCCCGTGGTAGCCGGCGAAGTGGTCGAGGGTCTCCCGCACGGTCAGCGCGTTCCCGGCGCCGGTGGTCTGCGCGACCACGCCCACCCGGTCGCGCCAGGCGCGCCCGGCGGTGGCCGGGTCCGCCCCCAGCACCGTGACCTCCCCGGCGTCGCGGCGGCGGACCCCCTCCAGGATCTCCACGGCGGTCGTCTTGCCGGCGCCGTTGGGGCCCAGCAGGGCGAAGCACTCGCCGCGGGGGACGTCGAGGTCCAGGCCGTCGACGACCGCGCGGCCGCCGTAGCTCTTGACCAGGCCGCGCACCCGCACGGCCGGCTCGCTGCCGCTGCCCGAGGTGCCCGCCCGGCGGGGCGCCGTCTGTGTCGTCGTCATGGCCCGAGCCTGTCGGCCGGCGGCGCCCGCCGGGACCGACGAGCCGCCGACCGGCCGTCCACCGGTCGGTGGACACCGGACGTGCGCCGGGCGTTCGCCGGGGCGGCCCGTCGTCGGGGGGCGGGCGCCATCCGACTGTGCCAGTCTCGGTCGTACACCACCTTCTACGGCACAACTGGAGGCTTCCGTTGGTTGCTGGGGTACGTCGGGTCGGGATCGCTGTCGTCGGCCTGGGAGGGGCGGTCGCGACGACCGCCGTGGCGGGGCTGGAGCTGCTGCGCCAGGGGGTGGTCGCCCCCGACGGGCTCCCGCTGGCCGGGCTCGACCTCGACGGCGTGCCCGTCGCGGCGGCCACCGGGATGGCCGACTACGCCGACCTCGTCGTCGCCGGCTGGGACCTGGACGGGTCCGACCTCGCCAAGGCCGCCGAGCAGCACGCGGTCCTCGACTCCCGCCAGCTGGGGCAGGTGGCGCCGGCGCTGTCGGCGATCACCCCGTGGCCCGCGGCCGGCGACGCCGACTTCTGCCGCAACGTCAGCGGCGGCAACGTGCTGCTGGCCGAGACCCGCCGCGCGCAGGCCGACGCCGTCCGCGCCGACCTCGCCCGCTTCCGCGCCGAGCAGCGGCTCGACGGCCTGGTGCTGGTCAACCTCGCCTCCACCGAGCGGTGGCCCGACCCGGCCGCCCCGGCGCTGCAGACCGCCGAGGCGTTCGAGGCCGGGCTGGACGCCGACGACCGGTCGATCACCCCGGCCATGGTCTACGCCTACGCGGCGATCACCGAGGGCGTCGGCTACGTGAACTTCACCCCCTCCCTGGCCGCCGACGTGCCCGCGCTCGTCGAACTCGCCGGCCGGCACGGGGTGCCGCTGGCCGGCAAGGACGGCAAGACCGGCCAGACGATGATGAAGACGGTGCTCGCCCCGGCGTTCCGCAGCCGCGCGCTGACCGTCGAGGGCTGGTACTCGACCAACATCCTGGGCAACCGCGACGGCCTGGCCCTCGACGACCCGGACTCGCTGAACAGCAAGCTGCAGACCAAGGGCAGCGTGCTGGACTCGATCCTCGGCTACCCGGTCGCCGACCACGTGGTGCGCATCGACTACTACCGGCCCCGAGGCGACCAGAAGGAGGCCTGGGACGCCATCGACCTGGTCGGCTTCCTCGGACAGCGGATGCAGGTCAAGGTCGACTTCCAGTGCCGCGACTCGATCCTCGCCGCACCGCTGGCCATCGAGCTGGCCCGGCTCACCGACCTCGCGCAGCAGCGCGGCGAGGGCGGGGTCCAGGAGCAGTTCGGCTGGTTCTTCAAGGCGCCGATGACCCCCGGCGGCGGCACCCCCCAGCACGCCCTGCACCGCCAGGAGCAGGCGCTGCTCGACTGGCTCGGCGCCGGCACCCCCGCCCGGTGACGGCCGCGCTGGACGCGCTGGGCCGGCTGCGGCCGCTGCTGGCCGAGATCGGCGACGCCAAGCGGGTGCGGGTGGCCGCCGCCCCCGGCTCGCTGGCCGAGCAGGCCTTCGCCCGGGCGTGGGGGCGGCTGACCGCCGGCGAGGACGCGGCCGCGGTGGCGCTGTCGGAGACCGCCGCCGCGGTCGCCCGTGCCCGGCTGGCCGGCATCGACGGCACCGTGCTGCGCGGGGCCGGGCTGGACGACCGGGAGACGCTCGCCGTGTTGCGCCGCGGCTTCGACGAGGTCGCCGGGCCCCTGGACGACGTCCTGCGCGAGCGGCTGCGGGAGGCGCTTCCCACCGCGCTGCCCTCCCCCGACGTCCCGACAGTGGCCGCGTCGCTGAACCGGCAGCCTCGGGCCGGCGCGACCGCCCCGGGCCGGGCCCGCGTGGTCGTCGAGCCGCCGGAGAGCCACGGCGACCACTGCCTGACCGTCGCCGTCTACGGGGTGCTCGTCGCGCCGGTCGTAGGCGCCGACCCCGTCGTCCCGTTCCTGCTCGGCCTCGCCCACCACCTGCACAACGTCGTCCTGCCCGACGCCGGGTTCGCCGGCGAGGTGCTGCTCGGCGGCGCCCTCCCCCGCGTGCTGGAGACCCTGGACGCCGACCAGCTCGACACCCTGCCCGGGCCGCTGGCCGGGCGGCTGCGGACGGTGCTCGCCCTGCGCGCCGACGCCGCCGCCCCCGAGTCGCAGGCCTTCCACGCCGCCGACGTCCTCGACCGGGTGCTGCAGGTGCACCACCACGCCCGCGCGGCCACGTTCACGGTGGAGCAGGCGCTGGACGACCTGGAGCTCGTGCACGCCGGGCCGGTGCAGGCGTTCCACCTCGACGTCCTGGCGGCGGCCGGCCTGTGAGCCGCGCGGTGGTAGATGTGCCCGTCGTCGACGGGATCCCGTTCGCGCGGGCCGGCCGCGACGAGCTGCGGGCGGAGGTGGCCGGGCTGCTCGCGCACGGCGAGGTGGACCGGGCGCGGGTGGCCCTGCTCTCCGACGCCGACGACTGGTGGACCGAGCCGCCCCCGCCGCCGGAGCAGCTGGCCCGGGTGCCGGCCGCCGGGACCCTGCGCGAGGCCATGGCGCTGCTGGGCATGGGCCGGGTGGGCGACTACTTCGCCCACCGGTGGTCCGACCCCACCCACCTGGCCGGGCTGGCGCTGTTGCAGGCGCACTGGCCCGGCGACCGGCCGGTGGTCGACGTCGCCTGCGGGATCGGCGCGCACCTGCGGGAGCTCGCCCGCCGCGGGGGAACCGACCTGCTGGGCGTGGACGTCGTGTGGGCCAAGCTCTGGCTCGCCCGACGGTTCGTCTGCCCGCAGGCCCGCTACGTCTGCGCCGACCTCACCGCCGCCCCCGACCTCGCGGTGGCGGCGCCGGCGTACGTGATGTGCCACGACGCCTTCTACTTCCTGCGCGACAAGCCGGCGGCGGCCGCGGCGATGCGCGCGCTGGCCGGGCCGGGCGGCACCGTCGTCGTCGGGCACGCGCACGTGGCCGACCCGCACGGGGAGCCGCTGACGCCGGAGGGCTACGCCGAGGTGCTCGGCGCCGGTCTCCTCTACGACGACGCCGAGCTCACCGCCGCGCTGCTGGCCGGCCGCCCGCCGCGTCCCGCGGCCCCCGGGGACCTGCACGGCAGCGAGGCCGTCGCGCTCGTGGCCGGGGACCCGCTCGGACCCGGACCGGACCTCGGGGAGCCGCTGGGCCCGCTCGTACCCAACCCCCTCTACAGCGACGGCGTGCGCACCTGGCCGAGCGCGCGCTACGCCGCCGAGTACGGGCCCCGGTCGGCGTACCTGCCGGCGCGCTGGCCCGACGCGCTGCCCACCGACGCCGCCCGCCGCCGGCTGCTCGTCGACCTGCCGGAGGCCTGGTGACCGTCGGGTGGGGCATCGCCGGGTGCGGCTGGGTGGCCCGCGACCACGCGCTGCCGGCGCTGCTCACCACCCCGGGTGCCCGCGTAGTCGCCCTGCACGACCGCGACGCTGCCGCGCTGGCCCGGCTCGACGGCGGAGTCCCCGCGACCACCGACCTCGCTACCTTCCTCGCCACCCCCGGCCTCGACGCCGTCTACGTCGCGGTACCCAACGCGGCGCACCGGCAGGTCGTCGAGGCGGTCGCGGCCGCCGGGAAGGCCGTGCTCTGCGAGAAGCCGCTGGCCGCCGACACCGCCGACGCGCAGGCCCTCGTCGCCGCCGCCGACCGCGCCGGGGTGCTGCTGGGCACCGCGTTCGACCAGCGGTGGCATCCCGCGCACGCGCGGCTGCGCGAGCTCGTCCCGGAGCTCGGCACGGTGACCGCCGTCCGCGTCGTCTACTGCTGCTGGCTGCCCGCCGACTGGACGCCGGACGGGCAGCCGCACGACAACTGGCGGGTCGACCCGGCCCGGGCCGGCGGCGGCGCGGCCATCGACCTCGCGCCACACGGGCTGGACCTGGCCGGCGTGCTGCTCGGCGAGGACGTCGTCGAGCTGACCGCCACGCTGCAGACCCGGGTGCACGGCTACGGGGTGGACGACGGCGCGCTGCTGGCCGGTCGCACCGCGGGCGGGGTGCTCGTCGACCTGCACGTCGCCTACAACACCCCCGACGCCCTGCCCCGCCGCCGCCTCGAGGTCGTCGGCACCCGCGGGATGGCGGTCGCCGTCGACACGATGGGGCAGACGCCCGGGGGGACACTGACGGTGCACCGGCCGGACCCCGTCGACGTCCCCGTCGCCGACATGGCGCCCTTCGCCGCCCAGTTCGCCGCCTTCACCGCCGCGGTCGCCGGCGACGCGGCCTGGCCGTACCCGGCCGCCCGCGACCTGGCGCTGCACCGCCTGCTCGTGCAGACCCTGTCCGCCGCCACCCCTCCGCGGGTGCTCGGCCATTGCCCACCTCACGTGGGCAGTGACCGAGCACCCGCCGACCCCATCCCGGAGAGGACGCCGTGACCTCGACCAACCCCTACCGCGGCTTGCTGCCCGACCTGCCCGCCTACGCCTGCACCAACTGCGGGCACTGGCAGCGCTGGCCCGCACCGGGGCCGCTCACCTGCCCGGTGTGCGCCGACGTCCGCAACGCGCTGCCGCAGCACGGCTTCGAGTTCGTGACCGAGAAGCAGGCCGGCGAGCTGGTCACCGGGCACTGGCGGCCCGCCCCGGTCGCGGGCGTGACCGGGTTCGGCACGGCGCCCCGCTTCGGTCTCGACAGCGTCGGCTGGGTCATCGAGACCGACGCCGGGTTGGTCGGCTTCGAGTGCGCGCCGTTCTACACCGACGAGATGCTCGCCGAGCTGCGCCGGATGGCGGCCGAGCGCGGCGGGTTCGACGTGCTGGCCGCCAGCCACGTGCACGGCTACGGCGCCCTGTGGCAGCTGCAGCGGGAGCTGGAGCCGCGGACCGTGTGCGTCGGGGTGCGCGACCTGGAGTGGACCAAGGCCTTCCGGGTGACCTGGCCGGCCGACGACGTCCTGGAGCTGGCGCCCGGCCTGACGCTGCACCGTACCGGCGGGCACTTCCCCGGCCACTCGGTGCTGCACGACCGGCGCCGGCGCGTGCTGTTCTGCGGCGACTCGCTCAAGGTCGACCTCGCCGCCGACGGCACCCCGGTCGCGCTCAGCGCGCACAAGGCCTTCCACGCACAGATCCCGCTGTCGCACGGCGAGCTGCGCGACTACCTCGCCGTGATCGGCGCGCTGGAGTTCGACACCGTGGCGACCCCGTTCGAGATGGTCCCGGGAGTCACCACCGACCACGTCGTGCACCTCGTCAAGCGGCTGCTGGCCGCGCCGCCGGACGCCGCCCCCGTCCCCCTGGAGGACCTGTGACCGCGACCATCGCACGTGTCGCCCAGCGCTACCGCGACTCGTTCCCCGCACCGGTCGAGGAGTTCGCGATCGAGGGGCTGGACGTGCTCGACGTGCCGCTGCACAGCGCCGTCCTCCCGGCCACGTCCCGGCACCCCGGCGGCAGCGGGCTCGGCTACGGCGCCACCCGCGAGGAGGCCCGCACCGGGGCGCTCGGCGAGATGGCGGAGATGGCGCTGTCGGTGCGGGCCCACGAGCACGCCCAGCGGGTGCAGGCCTCGTACGCCGAGCTGGCGCGCCGCGCGGGCCGCGACCGGGTCGCCGACCCGCGCACGCTGTGCCTGGAGGCCGGCAGCGCCTACGACGACGACCGGCCGCTCCAGTGGCTGCCCATGACCCGGCTGCGCGACGGCGAGACGGTGCTCGTCCCGGCCGAGCTCGTCGCCTCCGCGCCGCAGGACCTGCCCGGCGACCCCCCGCCCGGCGGCTGGCTGACCACGGTCATCACCAACGGGCAGGGCGCGGCGTTCGACGCCGACCGGGCGGTCACCCACGCCCTGCTGGAGGTGCTGCAGCGCGACGGCAACGCGACCGCCTTCCGCGCCATGGACCGCGGCATCGTGCTCGACCTCGACGGCCTGCGCGACCCCGACGCCCTGGCCCTCCTCGGCCGGCTCGACGCCGCCGGCATCGAGGTCGTGGTGAAGCTGGCGAGCACCGCCTTCGGCGTCGTCGACGTCTACGCGGTCGGTTGCTCCCGGGACGGTTCGGAGCCGGTGCCGGTCATGGCGACGGCGTGCGGAGAGGCGGCGCACCCCGACCGGGACACCGCCGTCCGCAAGGCGCTGCACGAGTTCGCCTCGGCCCGCAGCCGCAAGGCGTTCATGCACGGGCCGTACGAGACGGTGCTGCCGGCGACGCCGCCGGGCTACCTGGACTCGTGGCGCACCGGGCACCCGCCGGAGCGGCTGGTCGAGGAGGACCGCGCGCTGGAGGCGATGCTCGCCTGGACCCGGATGGGCACCGGCGCGCTGACCGAGCTGCTGCACGACACGGTGCTGTCGCGCCGGCAGACCGCGCGGCTGGCCGACCTGCCCCGCCACGACGGGGACGACCTGCACGGGCACGTGACCGGAGCGCTGCACGACGCCGGGTTCGACGTGCTGGCCGAGCTGCAGCCCTCGGCCGGCGAGGCGGTCGCGGCCAAGGTGCTCGTGCCCGGGCTGGAGGTGGAGACGATGTCCTACGGCCGCATCGGCGAGCGCGGGGTGCGCCGGCTGCTCGACCGGGGCGAGCCGCTCGTGGCGGTGGGCGCCGACCCCGGCGGCTGGGCGCGGGTGCACCTGACCGCGGACGCCGAGGAGCGGCTCGGCGGCCCGGCCTGGTTCGACCGGGTAGGCGCCGACCGGCGGGTGGGGGCGCTGTACCCGCTGTACCGGGAGCCCGGCCGGCACGCGGTCGCGGAGGTGCTGGCCCGATGACCCAGCTGAGGTACGCCTACAACACCAACGGGCTGACCTCCCACCGGCTGTCCGACGCACTGCCCTTCCTCGCCGACTGCGGCTACGCGGGGGTCGCGCTGACCCTCGACGTCGTCCACCTGGACCCGTTCGCCGACGACGCGTTCGCCCAGGCCGAGCGGGTGCGGGCGCGCTGCGACGAGCTGGGCCTGGGCGTGGTCGTGGAGACCGGCGCGCGGTACCTGCTCGACCCGCGGGTCAAGCACGAGCCGACGCTGGTGACGGCGGACCCGGCCGGCCGCGCGCGCCGGCTGGCCTACCTGCGGCTGGCCTGCGACCTCGCGGAGGTGCTGGGCGCCGAGGCGGTGAGCTCCTGGGCCGGGGTGCCGCGCGCCGGCGTCGACCGCGGGGAGGCGTGGGGCTGGCTGGTGGACGGCGTCCGGGCGCTGGTCGAGACGCACGGCGGGCGCGGCTACGCGCTGGCCGTCGAGCCGGAGCCGGGGATGCTCGTCGAGGACTGCGACGCCTGGGCGAAGCTGGCGGCCGAGGTCCCCGGCATCACGCTCGCGCTGGACACCGGGCACTGCGTCGTCTCCGGCGCGTACGAGCCGCAGGAGGCGGTGGCCGCCTTCGCCCCGCAGCTGGGCACGGTCGCCGTCGAGGGCATGCGCCGCGGCGTGCACGACCACCTGCCGCTGGACGAGGGGGACGTCGACCTGCCGGCGGTGCTGCGGGCACTGCGGGAGGCGTCGTTCGACCGGCTGGTCACCCTCGAGCTCTCCCGCGACGGGCACCGGGCGCACGAGATGGTGCCGCGGGCGATGGCCACGCTGCGAGCGGCCGAGGAGGCCTCGTGAGGATCTGCTTCGTCAGCCGGCGGTACTGGCCGGCGGTCAGCGGGATGAGCGTCTACGCGGAGAACCTGCTGCGCGAGCTCGTCGCGCTCGGCCACGAGGTGACGCTGGTCAGCCAGTACCGGGACGACGAGGCCGGCACCCGGGTCTACGGCGGCGGCCCACCCCCGCCCGACCGGGTGCCCGCCGGGGTCGAGGTGGTGGCGCTGGCCAGCCGCGGCGAGACCGTCGTCCCCGCGGACTGGGAGGGCGACATCGACGAGATCGTGCGCACCGTCGTCGGCCTGCACGAGCAGCGCCCGTTCGACGTGCTGCACGCCCAGTACGGCTACCCGCCGGGCCTGGCGGTGCTCGAGGCCTCCCGGCGCACGGGGCTGCCCAGCGTGGTGAGCATCCAGGGCGGCGACGGACACTGGGTCGGCACCTGCTGCACCACCCACGCGCAGGCGATGCGCACCGTCGTCGACTCCTCGGGCGCGGTGCTGATCGGCAGCGACAGCTTCCGCGACGAGGTGGTCGCGAACCTCGGCAGCGACCCGGTGCGCTTCCGGATCGTCCCGGGCGCCACCGACACCCGCCGCTTCACCCCGGCCGAGCGGCCGCTGGGCGCGCTGCAGGACCCGCCGGTGCTGCTGTTCCACGGCCGGGTCGACCGCCGCAAGGGCGTGCTGGACCTGCTGGAGGCGCTGCCCGACGGCGTGCGGCTGGTGGTCTCCGGCATCGGCCCGGACCTGGACGAGGCGAGGGCGCGCGCCGACGGGCGGACGACGTTCCTCGGGTACGTGCCGCCCGACGAGGCACCGGCGGTGTACCGGCGCGCCGACGTCTTCGTCAGCCCGACCTACAGCGAGGGGTTCAGCAACACCCTGCTGGAGGCGATGGCCAGCGGGCTGCCGACGGTGAGCACGACCAGCGTCGGCGTCGTGGACTGCCTGCGGCACGAGGAGAACGGGCTGCTGCACTCCCCCGGTGACGTGGCCGGCCTGCGGGCGGCGCTGGACCGCCTGCTCGGCGACGCCACCCTGCGGGAGCGGCTGGCGGCGACGGCGCTGGAGGAGGTGCGCCGGCTGTACTCGTGGCCGGTGCTCGCCCGCTCGATCGACGCCGTCTACACCGAGCTGGCCGGCACCGCGCCGGACCTCGACTGGTCGGTGCCGGCCGGCGTCGACCTCGCCTGCCGGTTCCGGTCGGCGGCCCACCTGCTGTAGGGGGTGTCCGGATGCGTGTCACAGCCGTCAGCCCGCACCTGGACGACGCCGCGTTCTCCGTCGGCGGCACCCTCGCTGCGCTGGCCGCGGCCGGGCACGAGGTCACGGTGGTCACCTGCCTCACCGCGAGCGTGCCCGACCCGGCGGGGTTCGCGCTGGCCTGCCAGCTGGACAAGGGCCTGCCGCCCGACGCCGACTACATGGCGCTGCGCCGGGCCGAGGACGTCGCCGCGATGGCCGTGCTGGGCGCGACACCGGTGCACCTGCCGCTGCCCGAGGCGCCGCACCGCGGGTACGACAGCGCCCCGGACCTGTTCGCCGGCGTGCACGACGGCGACGACGTGTGGCGCGCCGTCGCCGACGCGCTGCGGCCGCTCGACGTCGACGTCTGGCTGGCGCCGCAGGCCCTCGGCGGGCACGTCGACCACCGGCAGGTGCTGCGCGCCGTCGCCTCGCTGGACCGGCCGACGCTGTGGTGGCGCGACAGCCCGTACGTGCTGCGGGAGCCGGGCGCCGTCCCCGGGCCGGACCTCCCCGGCGGGCTGGCCGAGCTCGAGCTGCCGCAGGACCTCGACCGGCGCGCCGACGCCTGCGCCTGCTACGCCACCCAGCTCGGGTTCCAGTTCGGCGGCGTGGCGGCGATGCGGGCCGCGCTCACCGGCCTCCCCGAGCCGCTGCTGGCCGACGGCCGGGCGGAGGCGCTGGTCGGCTGAGCCGGGGGCCTCGGCCGGGGCGCTCGCTCAGAGGGACCGCTGGGCGCGCCACGCCGTCCAGGCACTGCCCACGATGGCCCGCAGGTCGCAGCGCGCGCGGAAGCCCAGCTCCCGGCGGATCCGGTCGACCGCGGCGACGACCAGGGGTGGGTCCCCGGGCCGGCGGCCGGCCACCTCGGGTGTGGTGTCGCCGCCGGTCACCTCGCCGATGACCCGCAGCACCTCGAGCACGCTCGCGCCCTCACCGCGACCGACGTTGTACGTGCCGCCCGGCGCGCCCCGCTGGAGGGCGCGCACGGCACCGAGGTGCGCCTCCGCCACGTCGGCGACGTGCACGAAGTCGCGGACAGGGCTGCCGTCGGGCGTGGGGTGGTCGTCCCCGAAGAGCACCGGCGGGTGGCCGGCGTCCAGCGCGGCGAACACCAGCGGGACCAGGTTCGCCGTCCCGAGGTCGCCGAGCCGGGGGGAGCCGGCGCCGGCCACGTTGAAGTAGCGCAAGCAGGTCGAGGACAGACCCCAGGCGGCGCTGTCGCGCAGCAGCCACTCCCCGACCAGCTTGGTCCGGCCGTAGGGGGAGACGGGGTCGCAGGCCGCGTCCTCACCGACGCGGTCGGTGCCCGGGACGCCGTAGACGGAGGCACTGGAGGAGAACACGAGGCTGGTGACGCCCTCGGCCCGGCAGCTCTCGAGGAGGGCGATCAGGCCCTCGACGTTCTCGCGGTAGTACAGCAGCGGGTCGGCCACCGACTCGGCGACCTGCTTGCGCCCCGCGAGGTGGACGACACCGGTGACGGCGTGCTCCCGCAGCACCCGGCGCACCAGCCCCCCGTCGCGGACGGAGCCGACGACCAGCGCCACCGGCAGCGTCTCCAGGCGCTGGGCGACACCCGTGGAGAGGTCGTCGAGCACCACGACGTCCTCATCGGCCGCGGTCATCGTGTGCACGACGTGCGCGCCGACGTAGCCCGCGCCACCCGTGACCAGCCAGGTCACCGAGCGCACCCACGGTCTCGCACGCGACCTCCCCGGGAGGTGCACCACTCGGTGGTGCACGACTCTTCATCCGGTCAGGAGCCAAGCATCCCGTACCTGCCCCGGCCTGTCGAGCGGTCAGCGCGACAGGCGCTGCCACCGGCGGACGGCCAGGACGCCGAACACCCCGGTGAGGACGAGCGGCCACGCCACCGCCAGCACCGCCGCGTGCTCGGTGGCCCACCCGCCGGACCCGGCCGGCACCCCGGTCAGCTCCCGGACGGCGGTGACCGTGGCCGCCACCGGGTTCCACTCCGCGACCGCCCCCAGCCAGCCCGGCATCGACGCCGTCGGGGTGAAGACGTTGGAGAGGAAGGCGAAGGGCCACACCAGGATCTGCACGGCGGTGACCACCCCGGGGTCGCGGGCCAGCAGGCCGAGCCAGATGCCCACCCAGAGGAAGCCGACGCGCAGCAGCAGGAGCAGCGCGGCGGCGGCCACCAGCCCCGGCCCCACGTCCGGGCGCCACCCCATCGCGAGCCCGGCCGCGGCGACGAGCGCCAGCCCGGCGACCGAGGAGCCGAGGTCGGCCAGGCAGCGGCCGGCCACCACGGCCGAGGGGGCCATGGGCAGCGTGCGGAACCGGTCGGTGACCCCGCGCTGCGTGTCGGTGGCGACGGCGCTCATCGTGCCCTCGAGGCCGAAGAGCATGACCAGCGCGAGCATCCCGGGGACCATGAAGTCGCGGTAGTCGCCGCCGGGGACGCCGATGCCGCCGCCCAGCAGGTACACGAAGGTGACCATCATCAGCACCGGGAACAGCAGTCCGACCAGCAGAACGGCGGGCTCGCGCCGCCAGTGCGCGACGTCGCGGCCGGCGACCGTGAGCGCGTCGGTCACCGCCCAGCGCAGCCGCCCGGCGGGGGTCTCGGCGGGCGGCGCGCCTGCCACCTGCGCCGCGGTCACGCCGTCACCCGCTCGGGAGCGCGCTCGCGGCCGGTGATCCGCAGGTAGGCCTCGTCCAGGGTGGTGGGCCGCAGCAGCAGGTCGGCGACCCCGATGCCCGCGTCGTCCAGGGCCCGGACCACCTCGGCGACCACGCCGCCGCGCCGCGCGACGGGGACGACGACCCGGGCCCCGTCCGGCGGGGGCGGCCCGGCCGACGTGTCCGCGGCCGCCACCCGCTCGGCCAGCCGCGCCGCCTCCTCCGCGCGGGTGGCGTCGGTCAGCACCAGCTCCAGCCGGTCCCCACCGATCGCCGCCGTCAGCTCCCCCGGTGTGCCGCGGGCGACGACCCGGCCGCCGTCCAGCACGCACACCTGGTCGGCCAGCCGCTCGGCCTCCTCGAGGTACTGCGTGGTGAGCAGCACCGTCGTCCCGCCGCCGACGAGGGCCCGCACCGTGTCCCAGACGTCGCGCCGGCCGGCCGGGTCCAGGCCGGTGGTCGGCTCGTCGAGGAACAGCACGCGGGGTGCCAGGACCAGGCCGGCGGCGAGGTCGAGCCGGCGGCGCATCCCGCCGGAGAACTGCCGCACCGGGCGGTCGTCGACGTCGGCGAGGCCGACCTGCTCGAGGAGCTCGCCGGCGCGGCGCCGGGCGGTCACCCGGTCCAGGTGGTGCAGCCGGCCGAAGAGCACCAGGTTCTCCCGGGCCCCGAGCACCTCGTCGACCGTGGGCTGCTGGCCGACGGCGCCGATCCGACGGCGCACCTCCCGGGGACGGGTGCCGACGTCGACGCCGGCGACCTCCGCCGTGCCGCCGTCGGGCCGCAGCAGGGTCGTGAGCACCCGCACCGCCGTCGTCTTCCCGGCGCCGTTCGGCCCGAGCAGGGCGCACACCGAGCCGGCCGCCACGTCGAGGTCCACCCCGTCGAGGACCGTGCGCCCCCCGAACCGCCGCACCAGCCCGCGGACCCGTACCGCTACCTCCACCACGCCACCTCCGTACGTTGTACGAGATCCATCGCGGGCGGTAACGTACGCTGTACGGAGATGGTTCCGCAAGGCGCCGGACGCGGATGGGAGAGGCTGGCGTCATGGCGATCGAGTCCAGTGGCGGCGGGGACCCCGCCCGCACGATGGCGCTGTTGTGGCGCACCCCCGGCGAACCCGGCCGCCGCCCCGGGCCGCGGGCGGGCCTCGACGTCGACCGCGTCGTGGTCGCCGCCGTCGCGCTGGCCGACCGCGAGGGCCTGGGCGCGGTGACCATGCGCCGGCTGGCGACGGAGCTGGGCGTCGGGGCGATGACCCTTTACACCCACGTCCCGGGCAAGGCCGAGCTGGTCGACCTGATGTACGACGCGGTCCTCGGCGAGCTCTACGAGCAGCCGCCCGCCGGCCCGTGGCGCGCGCGGCTGAGCGCGGTGGCGCGCGAGAACTGGGCCCTGTTCGTCCGGCACCCGTGGGCGGCCGGCGTCGGCACCGGCCGGCCGATCCTGGGGCCCAACCTGATGCGCAAGTACGACCTGGAACTCGCCGCCGCCGACGGGCTGGGCCTGTCGGAGGTCGAGATGGACCTCGTCATCACCCTGGTCGGCGCCTTCGTGCGCGGCAGCGTGGTCAGCGTGCACGACCAGGCCGCCGCCGAGCGCAGCAGCGGGCTGACCGACGAGCAGTGGTGGCGGGCCACCGAGCCGCACATCGAGAAGGTGTTCGACGCCGAGCGGTTCCCGACGGCCGCGCGGGTCGGGCCCGTGGCCGGCCCGGAGCTCGGCGCCGGCGACCCGGCGCGCTCGTTCGAATTCGGCCTCGCCCGGCTGCTCGACGGCATCGCGGCCATGGTCGAGGGCTGAGCGGAGGCCGCACGGCGACGTCCGATTCCCGCCGGTCGACCCCCTGGCCGGGTGGCACGCTGGATCCATGACGGCCTCCCTGGACCACGAGCGCTGCTACCGCGCGGTGGCCGGCCGCGACGTCCGCTTCGACGGGTGGTTCGTCACCGCCGTCCGGACGACGGGCATCTACTGCCGCCCCTCCTGCCCGGCGCGCACCCCGCTGGCCGCCAACGTCTCCTTCTTCAGCACCGCGGCCGGCGCCCAGTCCGCCGGCTACCGCGCCTGTCGCCGCTGCCGCCCCGACGCCGTGCCCGGGTCGCCGGAGTGGGACGCCCGCGCCGACGTCGTCGCCCGGGCGATGCGGCTGATCGCCGACGGCGAGGTGGAGCGCTCCGGCGTCCCCGGCCTGGCCGCGCGGCTGGGCTACTCCGAGCGGCAGCTGCACCGGCACCTGGTCGCCGAGCTCGGCGTCGGCGCGCTCGCGCTCTCCCGGGCGCAGCGGGCGCAGACCGCGCGGGTGCTCCTGGAGACCACCCCGCTGCCGGTCACCGACGTGGCCTTCGCCGCGGGCTTCGCCAGCGTCCGCCAGTTCAACGACACCGTCCGCGAGGTCTTCGCCGCCACGCCCACCGAGCTGCGCCGGCGCCGCCCCGGCACCCCGCCGGGCACCCCGGCCGAGCTGACGGTGCGGCTGGCCGCCCGCCCGCCGTTCGACGCGGCGGAGGTGCTGCTGTTCCTCGGGGCGCACGCCGTGCCGGGCCTGGAGGAGTGGGACGGGACGACGTTCTCCCGCGTGCTCGACCTGCCGCACGGCCCCGCGGTCGTGCACCTCTCCCCTGCCGGGGGCTGCGCGGTGACCGCCCGGCTGCGGCTGGCACAGCTGCGTGACCTGGCCGCCGCGGTCGCCCGCTGCCGCCGGCTGCTGGACCTCGACGCCGACCCCGTCGCCGTCGACGGGGTGCTGGGCGCCGACCCCGCGCTCGCCCCGCTCGTGGCCGCCGCCCCCGGCCGCCGCGTGCCGGCCTCCCCGGACGCCGCGGAGTGCGCCGTCCGCGCCGTGCTCGGCCAGCAGGTGTCGGTCGCCGGCGCCCGCACGCTCACCGCCCGGCTGCTGACGGCCGCCGGCACGCCCCTCCCCGAGCCGTGCGGCACCCTCACCCACGCCTTCCCCCGGCCCGGCGCGCTGGCCGGCGCCGACCTCTCGGCGGTCGGGCTCACCGGGACCCGGCGGCGCACCGTCACCGCTCTGGCGACCGCCCTGGCCGACGGGACGGTGGCGCTCGGTCCCGGGGCCGACCGCGAGGAGGCGGCCCGGTCGCTGCTCGCCGTCCCCGGCATCGGCCCGTGGACGGCGGCGCTCGTCGGGCTGCGCGGGCTGGCCGACCCCGACGTCTGGCTGCCCGGCGACCTGGCGCTGCGCCGGTCCCTGGCGGCCCTGGGCAGCTCCGACGCCGAGGCCGCCGCCCGCTGGCGTCCCTGGCGCTCCTACGCCGTCCTGCACCTGTGGGCGCTGGCCGTGCCCTCGCTGTTCACCCGTCCCCTCCCCGCCACCCGCGATCGGAGCGCGCCATGACCGCCCCCGCCCGCCACGCCACCGTGGCCACCCCGCCCGGCCCGTTCACCGTCGTCGTCACCGAGGGTCCCGACGGCGCCGACGTCGTCCTCGCTGGTGGCTGGACCGCCGACCTCGGCGACCTGCTGCCGGTGGTGCACCCCGCGCTGCGGCCGGCGTCGGTCACCGCCGACCCCGGCCTGCCGGTGCTCGACGTGGTGGAGGCCTTCCACGCCGGCGACGTCGGCGCGATCGACGCGGTGGCCGTGCAGCAGCGCTCGGGGCCGTTCCTCACCGAGGCGTGGGAGGTGCTGCGCACGGTGCCCGCGGGCCGGCCGGACACCTACGCCGGCTTCGCCGCCCGCTGCGGCCGCCCGACCGCCGCCCGGGCCGCGGCCAACGCCTGCGCCCGCAACGCCGCCGCGCTGTTCGTGCCGTGCCACCGCGTGCTCGGCTCCGACGGCGGGATGGGCGGGTTCCGCTGGGGCACCGACGTCAAGCGCTGGCTGCTGGCCCACGAGGCGCGGCACGCCCCCGTCCCCGCCTGATCCCCCCGAGGCATGGGAGGCCATCCCCACGTCTCAAGCCCGCCAACGGGGGGATCGCCTCCCATGCCGCGCGTGGTGCGCCGGTCCTGTCGGTGGGCTGGTGCACCCTGCCGGACGTGGACGCCGCCTCCCTCCTCCTCGGCCTGCTGTTCGGCGCGCTGCTGGCCACCGCGGTCACCCTCGGGGCCGTCTCGCTGCTGGGTCGCCGCCGGCCCGACGACGCCGGGCTGGAGCCGGTGCACGAGTCGCTGGACCACCTGCACCGGCTGCTGGCCGGCATCGAGCGCGACCGCGCCACCGCGCACGGCGAACTGCGCGAGCAGATGGGCACGGTGGGGCAGACCTCGGCGCAGCTGCGCCAGGAGACCGCGGCGCTGGTGACGGCGCTGCGCACCCCGCACGTCCGCGGCCGCTGGGGTGAGGTGCAGCTGCGCCGGGTGGTGGAGGTCGCCGGCCTGCTGGAGCACTGCGACTTCGTCGAGCAGCCCAGCGGCACCAACGACGCCGGCGCCGGCGTCCGCCCCGACCTGGTGGTCACCCTGGCCGACGGCCGGCAGGTGGTCGTCGACGCGAAGGTTCCGTTCACCGGCTACATCGACGCGGTGCAGGCCACCGACCCGGCCGTGCGCAGCGAGCGGGTCGCCGCGCACGCCCGCCAGCTGCGCGCGCACGTGGACGCCCTCGCCGCCCGGCGGTACCCGACCGCCTTCCGCCCGGCCGCACCGTTCACCGTGCTGTTCGTCCCCTCCGACGGCTTCCTCACCACCGCCCTGGAGGCCGAGCCCGGGCTGCTGGAGTACGGGTTCGGCCGCGACGTCGTCCTGGCGACGCCCAGCACGCTGCTCGCCCTCCTGCGCACGGTGGCCTACTCGTGGCGCCAGGAGCGGCTGGCCCGCGACGCCGACCAGGTGCTCGAGGTGGGCCGCCGGCTGCACGCCCGCCTCACCACCCTGTCGGGCCACCTGACCCGGCTCGGCTCGGCCCTGGGCAGCGCGATGGCCCGGTACAACGACACGGTCGGCTCCTACGAGCGCTCGGTGCTGACCGCGGCCCGCCGCTTCGACGAGCTGGGGGTGGCCGAGACCGAGGTGCCCGCACCCCAGCCGATCGAGGCGACCGTCCGCGCGCTGCGGCCACCGGTACCGCACGAGCAGACCGCGGTGCCCGACCAGCGCGAGGGCACCGCCGGCTGACCCGCGGCGCCGCGACGCCTCCCCCGTTGCGCGCGTCCTCCCTGGTCACACCCGCCCCGCGCCCGGCACGAGTGGTCAGCTCCCGCCCCGCACTTGGGCAGAAGTTGCCCACGCGCGTCGGCGCTCCCTCCACCCGCTCCCCAGGTCGGCTCGCTACCGTTTCCCCGACGACGGGAGCCCCTTCCCCGGGCTCCCCCGAACGGGACGGGAGGTGCGCCATGGCCTCGGTGAGTGCGGCCGACACCTGGCGGGATGGCGGGGCCCGCTCCGATCGGTCCGCCGGCGGTCCGGCCCGGCCGTCCTCCGGTGGCCGTCCCGGTGAGCGACCCGCGCGCCCTCCGCTGCCGCCGCTGCCGCCGCTCCCCTCGCACGGCCGCTCCGGCGCGCCCGGGCCTCGCCCCGCCGTCCCCGCCGCCGCCCAGCGCCCCCCGGCGCAGCGCCCCTCCGCGCAGGGCCGGCCCACCGCGCGCCCGCAGGCGCCGGCCGCCGACCGCGGGGTCCCGCCGCGCCCGCAGAGCGACCCCGCCCGGGTCACGCCCGGCTACCCGCGCCCCTCGGCCAGCCTGGCCTCCGACGCCGGCCGCCGCCGTCCGCGCCCCGACCTCGACGAGGCCGGCCCGGCCGCCGGCGCACCGCGCGCCCCGCGCCGCCCCGCGCCGGCCGAGGCCCCGGAGACCGGCAGCCGCCTGCGCGGCAGCCTCGCCGTCGTCGGCATGTTCGCCATCACGCTGCTGGCGGGCTTCCTGGACGCCGCGGGCAGCCCCGACCTCGGGCTGGTCACGCTCGTCGGCCTGGTGGGCGGTACCGCCCTGGCCACGCTGCTCGTTCGCCGCCGGGACCTGGTCACGCCCGTGATCGCCCCGCCGCTGGTCTACCTGGCCGTCGTCGCCGTCCTGCAGTTCGTGCACCGCACCGACGGTGACGGGCTGAAGCAGGTGGTGGCGAAGATCGCCGCCGAACTGGCCCTGGGGCAGGGCTTCACCGTCATGGCCGCGGCCACCGGCACCGGCCTGGTGCTCGCGCTGATCCGCTGGGCCGCCCGCCGCTGACCCGTGGGACGACGAAGGGCCCCCGCCGACCGGCGGGGGCCCTTCGCGCGTCAGGGGGTCACTCGGCGTCGGTCCGCCGCGGGCGCAGCTCGTGGGGCAGGGCGAAGACGAGCCGCTCCTCGGCGGCCTTGACCGTCTCCACGTCGCCGTAACCGCGCTGGGCGAGCCAGTCCAGCACCTCGTCGACGAGCACCTCGGGCACCGAGGCACCGCTGGTGACGCCGACCGTGGAGACCCCCTCCAGCCACGCCTCGTCGATCTCCGCGGCGTAGTCGACGAGGTACGAGGCGCGGGCGCCGGCCTCCAGCGCCACCTCGACCAGCCGCACGGAGTTCGACGAGTTGGTCGAGCCGACGACGATGACCAGGTCGCAGCCCGGCGCCATCTGCTTGACCGCCTGCTGGCGGTTCTGCGTGGCGTAGCAGATGTCGTCGCTGGGCGGGGACTGCAGCGTGGGGAACCGCTCCCGCAGCGCGTCGACCGTCGCGAGCGTCTCGTCCACCGACAGCGTGGTCTGCGACAGCCACACGACCTTCTCGGGGTCGCGGACCTGCACGTTCGCGACGTCGTCGGCGCCGTCCACCAGCTGAATGTGTGCGGGGGCCTCCCCGGAGGTGCCCTCGACCTCCTCGTGGCCGCGGTGCCCGATCAGCAGGATGTCGAAGTCGTCCTTGGCGAACCGCTTGGCCTCCGAGTGCACCTTCGTCACCAGCGGGCAGGTCGCGTCGATCGTGCGCAGCGACCGGCGCGCCGCCTCCTCGTGCACCGCCGGGGACACCCCGTGGGCGCTGAAGACGACGACCGCGCCCTCGGGCACCTCGTCGGTCTCCTCGACGAACACCGCCCCGCGCCGCTCCAGCGTCGCGACCACGTGCTTGTTGTGGACGATCTGCTTGCGGACGTAGACCGGAGCCCCGTGGATCTCCAGCGCACGCTCGACGGCCACCACCGCTCGGTCGACGCCGGCGCAGTAGCCCCGAGGGTCGGCGAGCAGGACGCGTCCGCGCTGATCAGCCATGACCCCATGGTAGTGACAGGACCCACCTGTCCCCCGGCCGCCGCGGGCCCTGGCCGGGCCCCCGCAGGTGGGCCGGGGGGTTCCGTGACGGAACTCATGCCCGGACCGGGTACATCCGGGGGGACCGTGCTGCCGGACGCCGACGGCTGCGGCACCCTTGACGGCATGTCGCGTGAGATCCCCCAGCCCATCCGCGCCTACGTCGGGCTGGCCGCCACCGTCCTCGACGAGGCCCGCAAGATCCCCGAGTCGCTGCCGGGGCTGCCGGTGCGGCTGGTCGGCCTGGCGATGCAGACCGCGCTCAAGGTCCAGCAGCAGTGGGCCGGGCTGGTCGCGCGCGGCGACGAGGTGCTCACCGGGATCCGCGGCGAGGACGAGCCCGGTCTGGCCACCTTCGACGACGACGAGGACGTCCCGGCCGCCGCCACCCCACCGGCCGCCTCGGCGCGCGCCTCGGCCTTCGACCGGGCGGCCGCCGTCGTCCCCGACCACGACCCCGACCACGACGGGCCGGCGCACGACGACACGGCCCTCGTCGACGACGAGGTCTCCGGGCTCGCGGCCGCCCCCGACCCGGCCGAGGTCGTCGAGACGCTGCAGGACATCACCGACCAGGTCACCGCGCGGGACGCGGGCGAGGGGGCCGCCCCCGGCGACGCCGCGGCCGTGCTCACCGCCGAGGACGCGCTGGAGACCGCGCTCCTGGAGACCGACGGCACCCTGGCCTTCCCGGCCGATCCCGGCGGGTCCCCCGTGGGCGAGGTGGACGGCGTCCCGGACGTCGGGACGGCCGGCGAGGTCACCGAGGTCGACGTCCTGAGCCCCACGGGCGAGGTCGAGACCGTCGCGGCGACCGTCACCGACGAGGCCGTCGCCGCGCCCGAGTCCGCCGCCGACCTCGAGCCGGCCGAGCCGGGCCCGGCCCCGGCCGGTGAGGCCGACGCGGACACCGGCGCGACCGACGCCGAGGCCACCACCGACGCCGACACCGCCGTCGACGAGGGCGGCACCACGGTCGCGGCCGCCACCGGCGTCCGCACCGACGTCGGCGGGGCCGACACCGCCGAGGAGGACGCGGCGATCGCCGCCGGTGCCGCCGTCGACGCGGTCGGCGCCACCGTCGACGACGCGGGGGCGCCCCCCACCGACGACCCCGAGGGCGGCAGCGAGCTGTCCGGGTCGCAGGCGGCCGGCAGCGCCCCGATCGCCGGCTACGACGGCTGGACCGTCGCCCAGCTGCGCGGCCGGCTGCGCGGCTACCAGCTGGCCACCGTCTCGGACCTGCTCGCCTACGAGGAGGCGACCCGCAACCGCGAGCCCTTCGTCCGGATGCTGCGCAACCGCCTGGAGAAGGTGGAGCGGCAGGCCGTCGAGTCCAGCCCGCTGGCGCCGCGCGGCCTGTGACCGCCGCGCGGCCCTCGGGCCGGCAGGTCCGTCGTCCCCACGTGCCACCCTCCGGGGCATGACCAGCCCGTCGTCCCCCGAGGCGCCGTGGCCGGTCCGCACGGTGGCCCGCAAGGTCGCCGAGTGGATCGGCCGGCTCGGCGAGGTCTGGGTCGAGGGCCAGGTCGCCCAGCTGTCCCGCCGCGGGGCCGCCACCGTCTTCCTGACGCTGCGCGACCCCGCGGCCGACCTGTCCGTGCCGGTGACCTGCGCGCGCGACGTCGCCGACCGGCCCGGCCTGGAGCTGGCCGAGGGCGCCCGCGTGATCGTCCGTGCCCGGCCCGACTACTACATCGCCCGCGGCTCGTTCTCCCTGCGCGCCACCGAGATCCGCGCCGTCGGCCTGGGCGAGCTGCTGGCCCGCATCGAGCGCATCCGGCGGCTGCTCACCGCCGAGGGCCTGTTCGACGCCGCCCGCAAGCGGCCGCTGCCGTTCGCCCCGGCCGTCGTCGGGCTGGTCACCGGCAAGGACAGCGCCGCCGAGCGCGACGTGCTGGTCACCGCGCGACGGCGCTGGCCGGCCGTCCGCTTCGCCGTCCACCACTCCCTCGTGCAGGGGCCGTCGGCGGCGGGCTCGGTCATCGAGGGCCTCCAGCGGCTGGACCGCGACCCCGCCGTCGAGGTCATCGTGATCGCCCGCGGCGGCGGCTCCGTGGAGGACCTGCTGCCCTTCTCCGACGAGGGCCTCGTCCGCGCGATCGCCGCCTGCCGCACGCCCGTGGTCACCGCCGTCGGCCACGAGACCGACACCACCCTGGTCGACCACGCCGCCGACGTCCGCGCCGCCACCCCCACCGACGCGGCGCACCGGGTGGTCCCCGAGATCGGCGAGCAGAGCCGGCTGGTCGCCACCCTGCGGGCCCGCGCCCGGCACGTCCTGGCGGGCCGGCTGGAGCAGCAGGAGCGCTGGCTGGAGGGCGTGCGCAGCCGGCCGGTGCTGGCCGCACCCGAGCGCATGCTGCACGGCCGGGCGGACGACGTCGCGGCCCTGCGCGGGCGCGCGCTGCGCACCCTCACCCACCGCGTGGAGGGCGCCGAGCGCGACCTGGAGCACGCCCGCGCCCGGGTCGCCGCCCTCTCCCCCGCCGCGACGCTGGAGCGCGGCTACGCGGTCGTCCAGCGCGCCGACGGCGCCCTCGTGCGCGACCCGGCGGAGGTGGCCGACGCCGAGCGGCTCACGGTCCGGGTCGCCGGGGGCCGCCTGCCGGTGCGCGTCGCCAGGGAGGATGGGCAGCCGTGAGCACCCACGCCGAGAGCGCCCCCGCCGCGAGCACCGAGCCCACGACCACCTACGAGCAGGCCCGCGAGGAGCTCGCCGACGTGGTGCGGCGGCTGGAGGCCGGCGGGCTCACCCTCGAGGAGTCGCTCGCCCTGTGGGAGCGCGGTGAGCAGCTGGCCGAGCTGTGCCAGCACTGGCTCGAGCGTGCCCGCGAGCGACTGGCCGCCGCCGCGCCCGCCGAGGACCAGCGCTAGCCCGGGCTCAGGCGGCGGCCTCCGCGGCGGCCGGCGCCCCGTCGGCGAGGTCGAGCGCGGCGAGCAGCCGGGTCGCCCGGTCGCGCAGCAGCGTCGAGGCGGCCGGGTCCAGCGCACCGGTGCCCTCGCGCAGGCAGCGCTCCAGCAGTGCCAGCGCAGCCGTGTCCAGGCCGACGGCGTTCGAGTCGGCGGGGTCCGGGGCAGCACCGGTGTCGTTCCGGCGAGGGGCCGCGGGACGGCGGGCGGGGACGCGCGTGACCATGCCGCACGGGCACGAACCGCCGTCCTGGGGCGCGCGGTGGTCCCCGCCGCGGCACGAGCCGGATCCGTTCACGCCGGTCTCCTCACTGAGCACGGTGCCCCGGGATCCCACGGGCCGGAGCGAGGACTGTCCTCCCCGTCCCGTCCGCAACTCGGCGCGCCACACCGGCGCGTGCCCGACTCGTGACGTGGCGCTCACTCGGCGACCGGGCGGACGGCGGCCGCGATGGTCTGCAGCTCGTCGTCGGCGGCGCCTCCGGTCACGAGCACCGTCACGCCGTCCTGCTGCAGCGACAGCGCCGTCTCCCCGCGCGCCGTCGTCGAGCGCGCCCACTCCCGCCCGCCGATGCCCACCGTGCCGTCGGCCTGCGCGCCCTCGAGGACGTCGCCGACCGCGGCCGCCTCCGGGTCGTCGCTGGTCACGAAGAGCGCGTACTCCTCCGACGGCGTCGAGTAGTCGATGCCCAGGGTCACCGGACCGTCGGGCTGGCCGGTGAAGTCGGTGTCGGTCGCGCGGTAGTCCGCGGGCAGGTCCGCGGGAGCCTCCAGCGGGTACCGGGCGTACTCGGCGGCCGTCCGGATGCTCCCCGACGGGTCGACGGCGCGGACCGGGTCGGTGTCGTCGCGCACGAACGCCAGCCAGCCGACGACGGCCAGGCAGAGGACCACCAGCGGCGCCAGCGAGCGCAGCATGTTGGCCGCGCTCATCCGGTTGGCCCGCTCCACCGCCGACACCGGCGGCGGCAGTTCCTCCTCGGGGGTGCCGTGCTGCTGCTGGCCCGACGGGCCGACCGTGGTCATACGCCTAGGATCGCAGCACTGCTCCCCGCGCGGCCGACCGCGCGCGTCCGCGCCCCCCTCCAGGGCCTCCCCGAGCGTGCGACGGGATCCAGGAAGAGGGCCCTTCCCCCAGGAGGTCCCGTGTCCCTGCCGCTCCCCGACGGTCGGCCGAGCTCGACCAGCCGCGCGAGCACCTTCCTCTCCGACCGTCCCGCCCCCGACCGCAACCTCGCCCTGGAGCTGGTCCGCGTGACCGAGGCCGGCGCGATGGCCGCGGGCCGCTGGGTCGGGCGCGGGGACAAGAACGGCGGGGACGGCGCCGCGGTCGACGCGATGCGGGCGCTCATCGGCACGGTGAGCATGCGCGGTGTCGTCGTCATCGGCGAGGGCGAGAAGGACGAGGCGCCCATGCTGTACAACGGCGAGCAGGTGGGCGACGGGTACGGCCCCGAGACCGACGTCGCCGTCGACCCGGTCGACGGCACGACCCTGATGGCCAAGGGCATGCCGAACGCGATCTCGGTGATGGCCGTGGCCGACCGTGGGGCCATGTACGACCCGTCGGCCGTCTTCTACATGGAGAAGATCGCCGTCGGCCCCGCCGCCGCCGACGTCGTCGACATCACCGCCCCGGTCGCCGAGAACATCCGCCGGGTCGCCAAGGCCAAGCACAGCTCGGTCGCCGACGTCACGGTCTGCATCCTCGACCGGCCGCGGCACGAGCAGCTGGTGCACGAGGTCCGCGAGGCCGGCGCGCGCATCAAGTTCATCAGCGACGGCGACGTCGCCGGGGCGATCGCCGCCGCCCGCGAGGGCACCGGCGTCGACATGCTGATCGGCATCGGCGGCACCCCGGAGGGGATCATCGCGGCCTGCGCGCTCAAGTGCATGGGCGGGGCGCTGCAGGGCCGGCTGTGGCCGAAGGACGACGAGGAGCGGCAGAAGGCGATCGACGCCGGCCACGACCTCGACCGGGTCCTCACGATCGACGACCTGGTCGCCGGCGACGTCTTCTTCGTGGCGACCGGCGTGACCGACGGCGAGCTGCTGCGCGGCGTGCAGTACCGGGCCGGCGGCTGCACCACGCAGTCGCTGGTCATGCGGTCGCGCTCGGGCACCATCCGCCTGATCGACAGCCTGCACTCGCTGGAGAAGCTGCGGGCCTACTCGGCCGTCCCGTTCGACCGGCACGACACCGAGAGCTGAGAACGCCCGGCCCGCGGGCCCCGCTCAGGGGCCCGGGGGCAGGGGCGGGACCGGCGGAGGCGGTGGCCGGCGCCCGCGGTGCAGGCGGGCCCGCCACCGGCTCGTCGGCTCCCCGGGCGCGAGGCTGCGCAGCCGCAGGTCGCCGAAGACCGTCCGGGCGCTGACGAGCACCAGGGGCGTCCCGGGGGTGCGCGGCACCGGCGCCAGCTCGGTGCGCTTGTCGCCGAAGACCGTCCAGCCGCGCAGCTCGGCCTCCACGCCCTCGTCGACGACGACGTCCACGTCGCCGAAGACGGCGCCCAGGGCGACCTCGAGCCGGTCGGCGCTGCTGCGCAGCCCCCGCAGGTCCAGCCGGATGTCGCCGAACACGGCCGCGACCGCCTGCGGGATGCCCGTCGTCCCCCGGAGGACGACGTCGCCGAAGAACGAGGTCACCCGTTCCGGCGCCCGGCCCCCGACCACCTCGGCCGCGGCGGGGGCCGCCGGCGAGGTCGGGCCCGGCAGGTCCGCCACCAGCCCGGCGAGCTCGGCGGTGGTGACCGCGGCGTGCGCGGCCTCGGCCCGCTCGCCGAACTCGTCGACGTCGATCCGCCCCTCGGCGAGGGCGGACTGCAGCCGCGCGACCACGGCCTCCCGGTCGGCGTCGGAGGCACGGACGGGCGGCGTCCCCTCGGCGTTGTCGGTCACGCCCCGACCGTAGAGGTCGCCCGCGCGACGACACCGGCGCGACCCCCCGCCCGGGGTGGCGCGCCGGCGTCGCGGGCCGGTGGGGAGGTCAGCCGGGGAACGTGTTCCGGCAGAGCTGGCCGGTGCCCTCGGGCTGGCGGCCGGCGCAGCTGTCGGCGTAGCCGCGGTAGGGCGACCCGGACTCCGTGGCGAAGTACAGGTCGTCGCAGGCGCGCATGTCGCCGTCGTAGCAGGCCTGCGCCTGCGCGTTCAGCGACGGGTCGTCCCCCAGGCCGGTGGGCGGGATGGTCGCCGGGGGGATCGGTCCCGGGCTCGTGCCGTCGGTCGTGCTCGGCGCGGTGGCACCCCCCTCGTACGTGGCCACGCAGAGTCCGGGCGCCGCGGGGTTGCGACCGCCGCAGGTGGCGCCGTAGGTCTCCCAGTCCGAGTCGCTGCGGCTGTGCGACCAGAGGGTGTCGCAGGCGTCCCAGTCCTCGTCGGCGCAGTCCTCGGCCAGCGGCAGCAGGTCGCCGTCGGGGTCGGGCTCGGTGATGTCACACGGGCTGTCGGGGTCGGGTACGCCCGGGGACCCGCCGCCGGAGGGCTCCCGGCACTCGACCGCGCTGGAGGTCGCGGTCGAGGGAGGGGTGTCCTCCGTCGTCGTGACCGGCGAGGTCGTGGTGGGGGTCGCGGTGTCGTCGCCGTCGTCCCGCAGCAGGAAGAACAGGCCGACCCCCGCGCCGGCGAGCACGACCACCACCGCGACGATGATGGCGACCAGCTTCCCGCCGCCGGAGGAACCGCTCCCGCCGGGTCCGTACCCGCCGGGCGGAGGCACCGGGCCGCCGGGCACACCGAACGCGGGCTGGCCGTACTGCGGCTGCCCGTACTCCGCCTGCCCGTACCCGGGCTGGCCGTAGGGGGGCTGCCCGTACCCCGGCTGCCCGTACTCCGGCTGCCCGTACCCGGGCTGCCCGTACCCCGGCTGCCCGTACTCGGGCTGCTGGCCGTACCCCGGCTGCCCGTACCCGGGCTGCCCGTATCCGGGCTGCTGGCCGTAGGGCGGCTGCCCGAACTGCGCCGTCTGGTCCCACCCACCGCCGGGCTGCCCGGGCTGCGGGCCGGTGGGCTGCTCCGGGGGCTGCCCGGAGCCCCACCCCTGCTGGCCGGACGGGTCGGAGCCGCCCGGAGGCGGGTACGGCGGCTGGGACACGGCGGGCTCCTCGCAGGTGGCGACCGGGATCACGGCGGGCCGTGACGGGGGGATGCTATGCGCCGCCCGGCCGGCCCGGCGCGGACCGGGCCGTACCCGGACGGGGCCGGAGACGAGGACGGCCCCGCCGTCCCGGGATCCGGGACGACGGGGCCGTCGCACGCGCGGGCAGCACCCGCAGCCGGTCAGGCGCCGGGGTAGATCTCCACGCAGTACTGGTCCTCGTTCGGGGCGTTGCGGCCGCCGCAGGTGAGGCCGTACTCGTACATCTCCTCGAAGCCCGCCACGCCCTCGGCGCCGCGCAGCACGTCACAGCCGAACATCTGACCGGCGACGCAGGCGTCGATGAAGGTCTGGAACTCGGCCGGGGTGCCGGCGGGCGGCGGGCCGGCGGCCGGCACGTCCGCGTTCGGCGTCACCGGGGTGTCGGCGCCGCCGTCCCCGTACAGGCCGGCGCAGAGGCCGGACGGCGCGTTGCGACCGCCGCACGTGTCGCCGTACTCCTCGTAGGCGCTGTCGACGTCGCTCGTGAGGTAGAGCTCGTCGCACGCCGCCCAGTCCTCCTCGTAGCACGCCTCGGCGAGCTGCTGGAGCGAGCCCGTCGTGTCCTCCCCGAGACCGGTCGGCGGCTGCCCCTCGGGGACGTCACCCGACCCCGATCCGCCGGACGGGGTCGTCGGACGGGACGGCGTCGTCGACGGCGCGTCGGTGGTCTCCTCCGAGCTGGAGGTGGACGTGGCGCTGGTGGTGGCGGCCGCCCGGTCGCCGTCGTCCCCGTCGTCCTTGAGCAGGAAGAACAGGCCGACGCCGGCACCGGCGAGCACGACCACCACCGCGACGATGATCGCGATCAGCTTGCCGCGACCACCGCCGGAGGAGCCACCGCCGGGGCCGAAGCCGCCGGGCGGCGGCACCGGGCCACCCGGGCCACCGAACGGCGGCTGCCCGTACTGCTGGCCGTACTCCGGCTGCTGCCCGTACTGGGGCTGGCCGTACTCCGGCTGCTGCCCGTACTGCGGCTGGCCGTACTGCTGGCCGTACTCGGGCTGCTGCCCGTACTGCGGCTGCTGGCCGTACTCCGGCTGGCCGAACTGGGCCGTCTCGTCACGCTCGCCACCGGGCTGGCCGAACTGGCCGGCCTGGAACTGCTGCGTGGGCGGCGCGGGCTGACCGAGCTGCTGGGTGGGCTCCTCCGCGGGCGAGCCCTGGCCCGGCTGCTGGCCCCAACCCTGGTCGGGGCGCTGCTGACCCGAGGGGTCGGAGCCACCCGGAGGCGGAAACGGCGGCTGGGACATGGTGCGGACACTCCTCGAGCGAAGGGACGACGGCTCCTCGGCCTGTCGTGGCCTGGGGATGCTATGTGCGCCCACCGGCCCCGACCAGCACGGTCGGGTCACGTGCGGACCCACGAGCACCGTCTCCACCAGCGGTTGCGGCCGACTTGCGACACGCTGGCGGCCGACTGCACCGGACCGGCGTCCGCGCGCTCCGGCCGGCCCGGCCGGAGCGCGCGGGGCCGCCTGCCCCGGGGCCTGCGGCCGGGGGCATCTAGGGTCCTCCCGGAGCACCGACCCCCCTCACCCCACCGGGAGCGCAGCCATGCCCCCTGCCGACACGACCCCCGAGACCGCCGCCGCGGAGTACCGCGTCGAGCACGACTCCATGGGGGAGGTGCGGGTCCCCGCCTGGGCGAAGTGGCGGGCGCAGACGCAGCGCGCCGTGGAGAACTTCCCCATCTCGGGCACCCCCATCGAGCGCGCGCTCATCGGCGCCCTGGCCGCCATCAAGGGCGCGGCCGCGAGCGTCAACGCCGACCTCGGCGTGCTCGACCGCGAGGTCGCCGACGCCATCGGCACCGCCGCGGGCGCCGTCGCCCGTGGCGACTGGGACGCGCACTTCCCGATCGACGTCTTCCAGACCGGTTCGGGGACGTCGAGCAACATGAACACCAACGAGGTCATCGCGACCCTCGCCACCGAGGCCCTCGGCCGGCCGGTCCACCCCAACGACCACGTCAACGCGTCGCAGTCGTCCAACGACGTGTTCCCCTCGGCGATCCACGTCGCCGCGACCAGCGCGATCGTCAACGACCTGGTGCCCGCGCTCGAGCACCTGGCCGCCTCGCTGGAGCGCAAGGCGACCGAGTACGCCGAGGTGGTCAAGAGCGGCCGCACGCACCTCATGGACGCCACCCCGGTCACCCTCGGCCAGGAGTTCGGCGGCTACGCCGCGGCGGTCCGCTACGGCATCGAGCGGCTGCAGGCCTCGCTCCCCCGCATCGGCGAGCTGCCCCTGGGCGGCACCGCCGTCGGCACCGGCATCAACACCCCGCCCGGCTTCGCCGCCGCGATCATCGAGAAGCTCGCCGGCGAGCTCGGCCTGCCGCTGTCGGAGGCCCGCGACCACTTCGAGGCGCAGAGCTCGCGGGACGCGCTCGTCGAGGGCTCCGGCCAGCTCAAGACCATCGCCGTGGGCCTGGTGAAGATCGCCAACGACCTGCGCTGGATGGGCTCCGGCCCGCGCACCGGCCTGGCCGAGATCAACCTGCCCGACCTGCAGCCGGGCAGCTCGATCATGCCGGGCAAGGTGAACCCGGTGATCCCGGAGGCGACCATCCAGGTCGCCGCCCAGGTGATCGGCAACGACGCCGCCGTGACCTTCGCCGGCACGACGGGCGTCTTCGAGCTCAACGTGACGCTGCCCCTCATGGCCCGCAACGTGCTCGAGTCGATCCGCCTGCTGGCCAACGTCAGCCGGGTGCTCGCCGACCGCTGCGTGGACGGCATCACCGCCAACGTGGAGCGCTGCCGCGAGTACGCCGAGTCCTCCCCCTCGATCGTGACGCCGCTGAACAAGTACATCGGCTACGAGGAGGCGGCCAAGGTCGCCAAGCAGTCGCTGGCGGAGCAGAAGACGATCCGCCAGGTGGTCCTGGAGCGCGGCTACGTCGACCAGGGCAAGCTCACCGAGGCGCAGCTCGACGAGGCCCTCGACGTCCTCTCGATGACCCACCCCTGACCGACGGTCCCGGTCGGTCGGGAGCACGACGTGTGCGGGCCGACCGGAAGTGAGTAGCGTCCTCCCCGATGAGCGAGACAACGAGCGCCGGCGACGTAGCCACCCCTGACGTCGCCCTGCGCTACCCCGGTGGAGAACTGTCCCTGCCCGTCGTCGCCGCCACCGAGGGCGCCGACGGGTTCGACACGAGCAAGCTGCTGACCACGACCGGTCACGTCGCGCTGGACGTCGGCTTCGTCAACACGGCGGCCTGCACCTCGGCCATCACCTACATCGACGGCGACGCCGGCATCCTGCGCTACCGCGGCTACCCCATCGACCAGCTCGCCGGCCGAGCCAGCTTCCTGGAGGTCAGCCACCTGCTGATCTACGGCGAGCTGCCCACCGCCGACCAGCTGGCCGCCTTCGACTCGGGCATCCGCCGGCACACGCTGCTGCACGAGGACCTCAAGCAGTTCTTCAAGGGCTTCCCGCTCGACGCCCACCCGATGCCGGTGCTCTCCTCCGCCGTCAGCGCCCTGTCGACCTTCTACCAGGACTCGCTCGACCCGTTCGACGAGCGCCAGGTGGAGATCTCGACGCTGCGGCTGCTGGCGAAGCTGCCGACCATCGCGGCGTACGCGTACAAGAAGTCGGTCGGCCAGCCGTTCCTGTACCCGGACAACTCCCTCGGCCTGGTGGAGAACTTCCTCCGGATGACCTTCGGGTTCCCCGCCGAGCCCTACGAGGTCGACCCGGAGCTGGCCGCGGCGCTGGACATGCTGTTCGTGCTGCACGCCGACCACGAGCAGAACTGCTCCACGTCGACCGTCCGGCTGGTGGGCTCCTCGCACGCCAACCTGTTCGCGTCGGTCTCCGCCGGCATCAACGCCCTGTTCGGCCCCCTGCACGGCGGGGCCAACCAGTCGGTCCTGGAGATGCTCGAGGCCATCAAGCGCGACGGCGGAGACATCCAGCGCTTCGTCAAGCGGGTCAAGGACAAGGAGCCCGGCGTCAAGCTCATGGGCTTCGGCCACCGGGTCTACAAGAACTACGACCCGCGCGCGGCGATCGTGAAGAAGACCGCCGACAGCGTGCTGGACAAGCTCGGCGGCGACAACGAGCTGCTGGACCTGGCCCGCCAGCTCGAGGAGATCGCACTGTCGGACGACTACTTCGTGCAGCGCAAGCTCTACCCGAACGTCGACTTCTACACCGGCCTCATCTACCGGGCGATGGGCTTCCCGACCCGCATGTTCACCGTGCTCTTCGCGCTCGGTCGGCTGCCCGGCTGGATCGCCCAGTGGCGCGAGATGATCGCCGACCCGTCGACCAAGATCGGCCGTCCCCGCCAGCTCTACACCGGTCCCACCGAGCGCTCGTTCGTCGAGCTCGGCGACCGCTGACGGGTCGCGCTCATGTCCCAGCCGCCCGGGGAGGAGGTCGTCGTCCTGCCGCCGCTGCCACTGGCGACCGGACGTCTCCTCCCCGGCGGTGACGACGTCGCCCCCGCGGGCAGGCGCATCACCGAGGTGGCGCTCGTCGTCCGCACCGAGGACGGCACGGAGCACCGGCTGCCCCTCGTCGAGCAGCACGGCGCCTGGTGGGCCCCCACCCCGCCCCGCTGGACGCCGGCGCCGGGCCGGTCCACCGATCGGGCGACACGCACCGGAAACCACCCTCACCCGGAGGGGTGAGCCGCCCTCCCCACCCCCTCCGGGCACCCCCGCGTCCCGTCGATACGACGGCGAGGCCGCTGCACCGCAGCGCGCCGGCCACGTAGGACGAGACCGCCGGGGGACCCGCAGTGCCCGCACCACGCACGCCCGCCCCCCGGGCCACCCGCAGCACCGCCGCACCCCGGACCGCCCGCCCCCGGACCGCCACCGGCCGGCCGCAGCTGACCCCGCAGGAGGCCGCCGCCCTCCGCGCCCTGCTGGCGGCCCGAGCCGCCGCCGCGGGCGAGGGTCCGACCACCGCGCGGACGGCGACCGGGACCCGCACGAGCACCGGCACCCGGAAGAGCACCGGCACCCGCACGAGCACCGGCACCCGGAAGAACACGAGGAGCGCCGGGCGGACCACCCGTCGTCCCACCTCCCGGCGCCCCGCCCGCCCGGCCGCGTGGCGGCGGTTCCTGGCCACCCAGCACGCCGGGGCGTGGAAGCGCCGCGCCGCGGTCGTGGCCCTGGGCGTCGTCCTGCCCGTCCTCGCCGGCGCCCTCTCCCCCACCCCGCCCGTGCCCGCGACCGCCGCGGCCACCGACCCGGCGGGCCAGGCCGTGGCCGTGCAGCAGCGCCTCGCCGACGACGCCGCCCGCTACCGCCGGCTGCAGCAGGACCTGGTCGGCCGGCGCGACGCCCTGGCCCGCGCCGAGGCCGCCGAGGCCGACGCCCGCGCCGCCGCCGACGCCGCCCGGGCGACCGTCGGGGACGGTGCCGCCGACCTGTACCGCATGACCCTGGACCAGCGCGTCCCGCTCACCGCACTCGACGTGCACGCCCCCGACGGCGCCGGCGACGCGCTGTGGCTGGCGGCGCTGGCCGAGCGGGCCGACGAGCGGCGCTCGGTCGACGTCGTCCGCGCCGCCCGCGCCGAGCAGGCCGCCCGCGCGGCCGCGACCGCGACCGCCGCGGCACGGATCGCCGTGGACGCCGGAGTCGCCGAGTCCCAGGCTCTGCTGACCCGCGTGCGCGGGGAGGTCGCCGGACTGGTCCCGGCCACGGCCGCGCAGCTGGCGGGCCTGGGCACCGTCCCGGCCGCCGGTGAGCAGCAGGAGCGCAACGCCTCCGCGCTGCGGCGCTGGCAGGACTACCTCGGCACGCTGGCCGTCGCCGGCATCGTGCCGCCGCCCGCGGCGCAGCTCGCCGACCCGGCCGCGCTGCCCGACGGCTTCTCCCCTGCCCGCGACGCGGCCGGCGCCCCGGTCCCCGGCGTGGCCCTCGCCATCGCCGGCAACCGGCCGGTCACCGTGCTCTCGGCGGAGACCGTCGCGGCGGTCAGCGTCGCCTTCGCGCAGCTGGGCCGCCCCTACCAGGCCGGCGCCACCGGCCCGGACGCCTACGACTGCGGGGGCCTGACCGCGGCCGCGTGGGTGCAGGCCGGTTCCGGCCTCCCCGCGGCGGCCGCCGACCAGTGGGCCACGGGCTCGCCGGTCCCCTCGGCGCAGCTGCAGGTGGGCGACCTCGTGTTCGCCGACGGCGGCGCGGACGTGGGCATCTACGTCGGCGAGGGCCAGGTGCTGGGCGCCTCGGCGGCCGGCTACCAGGTCGGCGTCCGGCCGATGACCGCGGCGGTCGGCACCGTGCGGGTCACCCTGCCCGCCCCGGACCGGGCCAACCCCGAGCTGCCGGCCGCGGTCTCCGGCAACGGCGCCTGCGGTGCCCCGCCGGCCCCCGTCGGCCCGGTCAGCCCGTCCTGGGGCGGCTTCGGCAACGGCCGCATCCCCGCCTCGGCGCTGTGCTCGATCGGCGACTCGCACGCGCTGCGCTGTGACGCCGCCGCCGGCTACGCCGCGATGGCCCAGGAGTTCGCCCGGGCCTTCGGCCGGCCCATGTGCATCACCGACTCCTACCGGTCCTTCGCCGCGCAGGTCTCGGCGTTCCGCGCCAAGCCGCGGCTCGCGGCGGTGCCCGGCACGTCGAACCACGGGTGGGCGCTGGCGGTCGACCTGTGCGGCGGGATCAACCACGGCGGCAGCGCCGAGTGGCGGTGGATGACCGCCAACGCCGGCCGGTTCGGCTTCGTGCAGCCGGACTGGGCGGGCCCGTCGGGCGAGAAGCCCGAGCCGTGGCACTGGGAGTTCGGCCACCTGCTCGACGCCTGACGCCGTGCACCTGACGCCGGGCGGCGCCGGCCGGGTCTACCGCCAGGGCAGGGTCGGCAGGGCGGTCCAGGGCAGCCGCACGCAGGGCTCCCCGGTCGCCTCCGCCAGGCGCGCGGCCACGCCGGCCACCGCGCCGGCCACCGGGCGGCCGGGGGTGAGCACCACCTGCATGTCCGGCAGCGCCACGCCGGCGGCGGCGACCCGGTCCAGCACCCGCCCCGGGGCGACGAAGGGCGCCGACGCCAGCAGTGGCACGTCCGGGTGCGACCACAGCGCCACCGGGCCCTGCACCCGCAGCTCGGTCTCGACGTCCGCCGCCCGGGCGACCGCCGCCGCGCGCACCCGTGCGACGTCGGCGGCCCCGGCGCGGGACGACGGCGACCAGGGCAGCGCCAGCGCTCCCCGGCGGACGACGACGCGCCACCCCACGACGGACCGGCGCTCGTCGGTCCAGTCCAGGACGGCGACCCCGGCGGCGTCGGCCGCGGCGTCGGGCACCGGACGGTGGGCGACCCACGAGAGCAGCGCCGCGGCGAGCCCGTCGGGGGTCGGCGCGACACCGGCCGCGGTCATGTCCTCGGCGAGGTCCCGCAGCGGCGCGCGGACGGCGCGCTCGTCCTCGCGCAGCAGCACGACGGGGCCGTCGACGCGGTCGTCGGTGAGCGCGGCGCGCAGCCGCGGCGCCCCGAGCCCGGGCAGCACCTCGAGGGCGACGTCCCGCAGGTCCGCGGGGTCGATCGGCACGGGCCGCAGGCGCTGCAGCAGACCGGCGCTGGCGCGCCCGAAGGGCCGGTCGCTCACCGCGGCTCCCGGGCCAGCGCCGCGCGCAGGGCCCCCGGCAACTGCGGGAGGGCGAGCACGCTGGCGCGCTCGATCGCCGACAGCCGCACCGGCAGCACGTCGTCGTCCCAGCCGGTGACCCGGCGGACCCGGGCGGCCGGGTCCGGCCAGACGGCGTCGCGGGCCATGGCCACGTGCAGCTCGGTGAGGACGTCGGCGAGGTGGATCGCGGTGACCGGGTGCACCTCGTCGGCGGCCAGCCCGGCGCGCACGGCGGCGGCGAGGGCGGCGCGCTCGGGCGCGGCCAGCCAGAACGGAACGAGCACGTCGGGGGTCGGCTCCCCCGCCGCCAGGGCGCTCAGCTCGGGCCCCCCGGGGACGTCCCCGGCGCCGGGCGGCGGAGCGGGGAGGGGGTCACACCGGAGATATCGGCAGTCCCGACGCCCTTCGGACCCGCTCGGGTCACGAATTCCCGGACGGATCCAGCCGCGGTCCGGCCCCGGGGACGCCACCGGCCCCGGTCCGCGCGGGACCGGGGCCGGGGTGAGCTGACGGCACCCGCTGCAGGGGCCCGCCGCGAGCGTGCGAGTGGTGGGGGCCTCTCTCAGTCGGAGAGCTCGGCCAGCTGCGCCTTGAGCGCACGCTCGACCCGGTCGGCGTGCACGTTCATGTTGCGCACCGAGGTGCCCAGGTCGGCCGAGAGCTGGGTCTTGGTGACCCCGCCCCAGGTGGTCAGGTACCAGGTGGCCCAGCCGAGGACGTTCGGCTGGCCGGCGCGCTGCTCGCGCCGCGCCGTCGGGTCCGGGGCGCAGGCGGCGGTGAGGGCGTGCGACAGCAGCGTCTGCTCGGCCTCGTCCATGATGTCGTCGGGCGCCTCGTGGCTGTCGGGGATGAGCACCTCGGCCGCGTCGGGGGTGCCGTCCAGCGACTGCAGGTTGCGCAGGCCGTTGAGGGTCGCCACCGTCTGCGAGTTGCGCCGCAGGGTCGCCACGCTCTGCCCCATGTAGGCGGCCAGCTCCTTCTCGGAGGGGCGGCGCTGGTGCTCGGCCACGAAGGCGGCGATCGCCTTCTGCTGCTTGTTCTCGGTGTCGGCGGCGGTGCGGCCGTGGGCGGCGCGACCGAGGTCGTGCACCCACTTGGACAGCTGGGTGGCCAGGAATGCGCCGAAGGGCACCGACTTGCTCTCGTCGAACTGACCGACGGCCTTGAGGATCCACTCGTAGACCTGCTGGGTCAGGTCGTCGGGGTCGGGCAGGTGCAGCCGGATCGTGCTCATGTTCCGCTGCAGGCGCTTGAGGCTGAGCGGGGCGTAGTGCCGGCACAGCTCGTCGAGGAAGGCCGGCGGCAGGTCGCGGGGCGCGCGGCGGCGGACGTCGGCCTCGGCCCGCAGCCCCACCGTGGTGATGCCGCGGCCGGCGCACCAGGCGCGCACCCAGTCGGCCAGCACCGCGCCCTGGCCGCAGGCGCCGTCGACGCGGTACAGGCCCTCGCCGGCGTCGAGGCTGACGGTCACGCCGTCGGGCAGGTCGGCGCGGAACTCCTCCAGCGGGAGCTCGCGGTCGGCGCGGAAGTGGACGCGGTCCCGGGGGGTGATCGGGACCCGCGCGAAGCCCTCGGCCTCGGGGATGCCCCCGAAGACGAGGGGCTGGCGGGTGGGGGCGGCGGTGGCGGTCACGGGAGGCTCCTGGGGAAGAGGACGTCGCGTGGGGGCTCGCGGCTCAGGCGAGGGCGTGCTCGGTGGCGGGGACGGCGCGCGGCGCGGGGACGACGGCGGGCGCGGGCCCGCCGACCCCGAGGCTGGCCATGAGGCCCGCGGCGGCGGCGCGCTCGGCGGGGCCGGGCTCGGCCGTGTAGACCGGCATGTGGTCGTAGAGCGTGGTGAACAGCTCGCTGACGAAGGCGTAGGCGGCCTGGGCCTGCGGCGAGAACCGGGCCACGCCGGCGCGCGGGCCGAGCTCGACGCCGACGGTGACCCGCACGGTGCGCTCGTCCTTGCCCAGCCCGGACACGGCGACCGCGACGTCGGGGTGCGCGGCGGCGAGCGCGGCGAGCCCGGCCAGGCAGCGGCGGGCCGAGCCGCGCCGGGGGCGCAGGGCGACGTGGACGACGACCGTGTCGGCCTCCTCGGCTGCCTCGGCCGCGAGGTCCGCGTCGGCCTGGGTCGCCGCGAGGTCGTCGGTCGTCAGATCGACGGTCCCGGCCGGGATGGCCTGGTCAGCGCTGCGGTACATGGAATCGCCCCCTTGTCGTGCTTGGGGGCAACTCTGGCGCATGACGACGGCGCCCACGCCACAAGACTCGCTGTGCCATCCGCAGTTGTGGGGGGTCCACTTCGGCACTTGTTGCCCGTGTCGATGCCCCCTGCGCGCCCAGCCGCCTCGTCGTCGTCAGCTTCTGACGACCGGCGGGCGGCCGGGCGGTGCAGATGCGTCAGGCGGTCGGGGCACCGCCGGCGGGGACGTCGCCGTCGGCCGGCGCGGGGGCCGGGGCGAACGCCGCGAGGGCACCGAGGGTGTCCGCGGTGACCTGCGCCGCGAGGAGGTTGGCCTCGGCGATCTGCCGGTAGACCTCCTCGCGGTGGATCGTCACCTCGCGCGGGGCCTTGAAGCCCAGGCGGACGGTGCCGCCCCGGACCTCCACGACGTGCACCTCGATGTCGTCGCCGATGCGGATCGTCTCGCCGACGCTGCGGGTCAGTGTGAGCATGGGAACCCCTCCATGGGTCGTTGTGGCCTCCGTGGCACCCCCGCCGGGCGGGGGACGGCGTGCCGCCGGCTGCGGCGGGACACCGTGTGCGGTGCGGCGCGGGCGCGCCAGTGTCGTTATCGGCGCAGTGGCCGCCGGATGGGATGGGCGCTGTCGGTGAGCACGACCTGGGTGGCCCGCCAGGTCGCCGGGTTGACCACCACGGGCGCCCGCAGGTTCACCGTCGCCGCGGCGGGACCCTCGTCGGGAACCGTCACGAGACAGAACAGCCGGGCGTCGGCCGGGTCGGTCAGCCCGAGGTCGGCGCAGACCGAGCGGGGCAGCTCGGGCGCGTAGTCCGGGAAGTACCGGGCCGGGGCGATGGCCAGGAACCGCGGACCGTCGGCGTCGAGCGACTGCAGCCAGAACAGGAGCCCGTCGCCGTCCGCCGTGACGAGCACGTAGTCACGGTGGTCGGGGAAGCCGGGCACCGGCTGGACCATGCCCAGCAGGGGCATCGTGGCGACGGGGGCGAGCGTCACCGGAGGTAGTCCATGAGGCTGGGCTGGATCGCCTTGGCGGTGGCACCGAGGGCCGCCTCGTAGCCGGTCTTCTGCATGTTGAGATCCATGATCGTCCTGGGGAGGTCGATCTCCTCGACGTCGGACAGCTGTCCCTTGAGGGTCAGCTGGAGGTCGGTGTTGACCTGCTGGGCCGAGACCAGCCGCGCCGACCGCGCACCGATGCTGGCGGCGGCGGTCAGCATGCGGCTGATGGCCTTGTCCAGGTCGCCGAGGTCGGTCTGCAGGTCGGTGGGGTCCGCCGCCGCCGTCAGCACGTGGCCGGCGATGTCGCCGACGAGCCGGAAGAGGTCACGCCCGGGGGCCTGCTCACCGAAGGCCTCCGGGCCGGTGATGTCCACCCGGATGACCTCGGTGTCGGAGACCCGGCGGACCAGGGGGACCGTCTGGTCGACCCCGGCGACGGTGCCGCCCACGCCGAGGAACGCGCCGGTCGTCGGGTCGTAGGCCTGCGCCTGGCCGGTCGCCCCGCCGAAGACCGGCTGGCCGTTGATGGTCTGGTTGGCCACGCCGAGCAGGCTGGCCCGCAGGGAGGTCACCTCCGTGGCGATGGCGGCCGCGGAGTCACCCTGGACCGACCCGGTGTTCAGTCCCTGCACGGTCAGGTCACGCACCCGGCGGACCTGGTTGAGCATCGTGGTGAGGGCCGAGTCCGCGGCGTCGAGCCAGCCCTTCCCGTCGGAGATGTTGCGCGCCTGCTGCATGACCGCGTCGGTGCTCTGCCGCACCTGCATGGCCTTGTTCGTGCCGGTCGGCGAGTCCGACGGCGCGTTCAGCACCCGGCCGGTGGTCAGCTGCTCCTGCAGCTTGGCCATGCGGGCGAGGTTCTGGTTGAGGCCGAGGAGACTGGTCTGCGCGACGGCCCGCTGGGTGATCCTCATCAGCGGCCCACCAGGCCCATCCGGGTGATCATCGTGTCGAGCGTCTCGTCGACCGCGGTGACCAGGCGGGCCGCGGCCGAGTACGCGTGCTGGTACGACATCATGCGGGTCATCTCCTCGTCGAGGTTGACGCCGGCGACCGACTCGCGGGCGGCGTCGACCTGGTTGCGGACGACGGTCTGCACCTGCAGGTCGCCCTTGGCGACCGAGGACTGCACGCCGAGACCGACGATCATCTCGCGGTAGGTGGCGTCGACCCCCGTCGGCGCCAGGGACAGCCGGTACAGCGCGTCCGCGTTGTTGCCGTTGACGGTCACCGCCCCGCTGGGCACCACGCCCGCGGCGGCGAGCTTGCGCGGGTCGGTCAGGGTCACCGTGATGTTCGACGCCGTGACGGTGCCACCCGAGGAGGGGCCGAGGAGCGGACCACCGGCGACGCCGTCGAGGTCGAGGCCCTGCGCGTGCTGGGTGTTCAGCGCGGTCGCCAGGCCGGCCGCGAGCGAGTCGAGGGATGCGCGGTAGCCGGGGACGATCGACCCGAGGACGGCGATCTGCCCCTCGGCCGTGCCACCGATCTGGAGGTCGGTCCCGCCGGGCGCGGTCACCAGCTTCGGCGGCGTCGCGGCGGCGCCCGCCGGCGAGGTGCCACCGGCCAGCGCGATGGCGATCGTGGTGTTGCCGGTGACCAGCGACGACCCCCCGACGAACACGTCGAGGACGCCGTCCTCCCGCGGCGTGGCGGTCGCGCCGACCTGCTGGGCGAGCTTCATGACCAGGGAGTCGCGACGGTCGGAGAGCTCGTTGACCGGCGTGCCGCTCAGGTTGCCCAGCCGGATCTTCTGGTTCAGCTCGGCGATCGACGACGCCGTGGCGTTGACGTCACTGACGAGCGACCCGAGGGCGGCGTAGGTGTCCTCCCACTGCTTGTCCAGGCTGGTCGCCGTCGTCCGGATGCCCGCGGCGAGCGTCTGCAGGCGCTCGATGACCTGGCTGCGCGCGGCGAGGTTCTTCTCCGTCGGGTTGTTCGCGACGTCGCTGAACCCGCTCCACACATTGGCCAGCATCTTCTGGATGCCGGTCGCCCCGGGCTCCCGGAACGCCGCCTCGATCTGGGTGTAGGCGCTGCTCTCCACCTCCAGCCGCGCGGTCGTCGCGGTCTCCAGCCGGCCACGGGCCTCGAGGAAGGCGTCGCGGATGCGGATCACCGTGTTCGAGTCGACGCCCGACCCGATCCCGTCACCGATCGAGTGGATCGCCGGCACGGTCGCGCCGTTGATCGACTGCTGCTCCACCCGCTGCCGCGTGTAGCCGTCGGTGTTGACGTTGGAGATGTTCTGCCCGGTGACGTCGAGGCCGCGCTGCGCGGCCCACAGCGCCGTCGAGGCCCGGGTCAGGCCACCGAAGGTGCTCACAGTGCTCCGTCCAGGGTCACGGCACGGTTGGTGCCGGCGGTGGTGCGCCCCGAGGCCCCGTAGGTGCCCGCGGAGGGCGCGCGGACCGACAGCAGCGCCTCGTCCAGCGCGGCCAGGCCGCCCTCGATGAGCTCGCGGTTGCTGTCGGAGAGGCTGCGCAGCTCGGTGACGAGCACCAGCAGGGCCTCGTGGTGCTTGGCGAACAGGTCGTTCCACGGCGCCGGCGCCGACTCGGCGACCTGGCGCAGCGAGGGGTTGGCGTCCAGGCCGAGCTTGACCGCCAGGGCCTCGGTCACCGCGGCGCGCTCGACCTCGAGCGTGCGCAGCTGGTCGAGGACCACCTCGATCTCGTGCGCGATCCGGGCCAGCCAGCGGGTCTTGCCGGTGACGATGAGGTACTGCTTCTCCTCCGCCTTGAACAGCAGGAGGTCCAGCAGCTCCTGCTCGCGCCAGAGCAACGTCGACAGGTGCTGGTAGTCCACGTCCCCACCGCCTCTCTCGTCCGTCGTCCCTCGTGGGCCGTGCGCCGGGGTCACCGGGCGGCCCGTGGTCTCGCAGGTCAGCCATCGGCACCGGGCGAGGAACCCTCAAGCCGAGGGGCGGACGTTGTCAGATGTTCGCCGCCGGGCCACGGTGCCGTGGCGCACACGGGGTGCCGAGAAGGAGGACGTGCGAGCAGCCCGATCCCCGGTGACCGAGCGATCCCCGGCCGTCCCCCGTCCGCGGTCGGCCGGCTCCGTCGACTCCCTGGTGACCGACCACCTGCCCCTGTGTTCCTTCGCGGTCAACGCGGTCGCGTCCCGCATCTCCCTGCCCGCCCACGTGAGCCGCGAGGACCTGCTGTCCTGCGCGCGGGTGGCGCTGGTCGAGGTGGCCCGCCGGTTCGACCCCGACGCCGGGGCCACCTTCGCCACCTACGCGCTGCCGCGCCTGCAGGGTGCGGTGCTCGACGAGCTGCGCTCCGGGGACTGGGCCAGCCGCTCGGTCCGGGCCGCGGCCCGGCGCACCGACGCGGCCGCGGACGCCCTGACGATCAGCCTGGGCCGCCCGCCGACCCGCGAGGAGCTGGCCGAGAGCCTCGGCATGCGCCAGGGCGAGCTCGACGCGCTGCAGGTCGACGTCCACCGCGCGGTGATGGTGAGCATCGACGCCGAGACCGGCGGGGAGGGCGGCGGCGGGCTGGACCTGCCCGACCCCGGCGAGTCGCCCGAGCGGGCGGTGCTGCGCGGAGAGCGCGGGCGCTACCTGCAGCAGGCCATCCGCGAGCTGCCCGACCGCCTCGACGAGGTGATCGAGCGCAACTTCTTCGGCGGCGAGTCCCTCACCGAGATCGCCGAGGTCCTCGGCGTGACCCTCTCGCGGGTCTCGCAGATGCGCGCCCGGGCCCTCACGCTGCTGCACGCCGCGATGAGCGAGGTGTGGGACGGCCGCGCCGTCCCCGCCGACGGCGGCGTCCGCGCCCGCAACCAGCAGCGGTCCTACGTCGACCGGGTGGCCGGCCGCAACGGTCCGCCACCCGCGCCGCCGGCCCCGGTGCCCTCCCCGCGGGGCGCCCGGCTCGCCGAGCGGTACGGCGCCCCCCGCCACGGGGCAGAGCGCTACGGGGCCGCCCGCCCCGCGTGACCACCGCGACCCGACCTGCAGCGCCCCGGCCACCGGCCGGGGCGCTGCGGCGTCCGGGGGCTCCTCCCCCGCTGGGGGGATGAGCGGCGCCACCGGCGAATTGGTGCTCAAGTGACTCGTGGGACATGCCGTTGGGGGGTGTGCAAGGCCCGCGGCACGGACGCGGCGGGCCTCCGGCCCCCGTCCAAGGAGGATTCCCATGGGTCTCAGCGTGAACAACAACATCGCGGCGATGAACTCGTACCGCAACCTGGCCTTCACCGACGGCCAGATGGCCAAGTCGCTGGAGAAGCTCTCCTCCGGTTTCCGCATCAACCGCGCCGCCGACGACGCGGCCGGCCTGGCCATCTCCGAGGGCCTGCGCTCGCAGATCGGTGGCTTCAAGGTCGCCGTCCGCAACACCCAGGACGGCATCTCGGTCGTGCAGACCGCTGAGGGTGCGCTCACCGAGACGCACTCGATCCTGCAGCGCATGCGCGACCTGTCGGTGCAGGCCTCCAACGACGGCGGCCTCAACGGCGCCGCCAAGACCAACATCCAGGCCGAGGTCAGCCAGCTCAGCTCCGAGCTGGACCGGATCGCCTCCACCACCAAGTTCAACGGCAACAAGCTGCTCGACGGCAGCTTCAACGCCAAGTTCCAGGTGGGCGCCAACGCCGGCGAGACCATCGGCGTCGCGGTCACGCAGGGCATGAGCGCCGCCCAGCTCGGCCTCGGCTCGATCGACGTCTCCACCGGTGGCCCCGAGTGGTCGACCGCCCCCGGCGGCCTGACCTACACCGGCGCCACGGCTCCGGCGCTGACCGTCAACGTCATGTCCACCGGTGCCCGCACCCTGGACCTGACCGGCTGGTCGACCGGCACGACCGCCG